>CAMOUF010000177.1 GCA_946626395.1 uncultured Clostridia bacterium | reverse complement strand
GTCTTCATTTTCCACGGTGCGGAAATCGGTGGGGCCAAAGGTGGTGGGCCGGTGATGCTGGGGCCAGTTGAACTCGATGCCGCCGGAAATCCATGGCCCGGTCAGGCCCACCAGGGCGGGCTTGATGACCTCGTTGTAATACACGAAATCATAGCCGTTGGTCTTATCGTATGCCCGCTGGATGCGCCCGCCCAATTCCGGCAGCACCATCACCTTGATATAGTCATTCTCCAGCCACACGGCGGTATAAGGCTTGTCCTCTTTTTCGTCCAAAATCTTATCGATCACGGGCAGCGGGTACACCTTGCCGCTGCTGCCCTGGTACACCCGCTTTTCCAGAAACATGGGGTTCTTGTCGGCTTTGCCGATGCCGTAGGTGGGGATCAGGACGGTTTCTACCTTGATGGTTGCGCTCATTGCGTTTGGCTCCCTTCATTGGCCTGATCAGCAAAGCGGTACAGGCCGTCATAAAATTGTATCAACGTCCTATCAATTTGTATGCTTGTCCAGCACGGCCTTTTTTCTCATAACGAATGGGCTTCTTTCCTGGTGTTTCTCTCTTTTCATCCGTTTTTCAATTGTTCCGCTTCCTTTTTCATTGTAAAAGACAAAGCTGTTTCTGTCAATCTGTTTTGACGGGCTGATCCCGTTTCCCTGCCCCGAATCAACCGGAACGTGTCAATTCACGCCTGGCTCCGCGTTTGACAAACGCTGACAATGGCTTTATAATATCATCCATCAGTATTTGCGTCAAAGGCAGGCGGGGAAAAGCTCCTTTCTCCGCGCCCTGCCTGAACCGTTGAGAAAGGCTTCCGTATGGCAGTATACGCTGACCGCAGATCCTGCGCTGATCTGCCGCCTTCCGAATTGGATACCCTGCTCTCCTGCTCCCACACGAAACGGTGTCTGCTGAAAGCGGGCATAACGACGGTGGCCCAATTGCTGTCCCTGTCCGAAGCGGATCTTCTGGGCATTCGGGGCATCGGCCGGGTCATCGCGGGGGATATTATCAAAGCCCGGGAGCAGTACGCCCTGGAAATGAAAAAGAAAGAAGCATAGGGCAGTCAGGAAAGAAAAATATCATACCGGTTCACGTTCATGCTGGATTCCTCCCCGTGGAGGGTGTCTACATAGACGCCGCCGCAGGCCCGGATGGTTTTGTCGCTGCCGATGTTGGTGTCCCGGCAAATCAGGCGCACGGAGGCCAGGCCCAGGGCTTTGGCTTTTTTCAGGCCCAGGCGCAATTGCTCCTTGGCGTAACCCTTTCGCCGCTCGTCGGGCCGGATGGAATAGCCGATGTGGGAGCAGAATTCCGGGTCGTCATCGTCGTATGCCAATAGATGGCGCAGCACCAGCGCCCCCACCGCCTGGCCGTCGCTTTCCCGAACAGCCAGATACCAGGTGATTTTCCCCCGCATGGACGCACAGTAAGCCACCCATTCCCTCACCGAGCTGAAGGCTTCCAGCCCATCCAGGCCGGGAATCCTGTCCGGCTCCGGCGTCACCTGTTCCCTGTCTTTGGGGAAGGCGCGCCGGTAATCCTGAATCTGCTGTTCCCAGGCGGAGGATACCTCCACCAGCGTCAAAGCTGCCATGATTCTTCCTCCGTTTCCAAAGCGTTTTTTTCATGATAGCATATCCCCCGCGGCAGGGCAAGTCTCGGTTTTTGGCTTACAGAAATTGGTTGACAGAAGGTGGCTGATCTCCTATAATATCATCAAAGCAAAGCCCCGGGTTCGCCGGGGAAGTAAGAAAAAGAAAGGAAGATGGCCATGAAGTACGAGTGCCCCTGCGGTTATATTTACGATCCCGAAGTAGGCGATCCCGATTCCGGTATCGCTCCCGGCACCGCCTGGGAAGACATTCCCGAGGATTGGGTGTGCCCCATCTGCGGCCTGGGCAAGGACGCGTTCACGGAAGCATAAATCCGACAAAAGCGGCAGGGGAGAGAGCGCCCCGCCGTTTTTGTTTTGAAGAAGAGGACAAATAGTATAGGACAGCATGTTTTCGCTGAGTATTCTATACGCAGGGCAATCGCTTGTTTCAATTAAGTTACAATAATATTACAATTTTATTACAAGTAGGATTTTAGGGGGAGGATGTCAAAGCAATAAGACGAGGTGATTCCTTTGACGAAAGCAGAAACAAAGACACTATTGCTGTTGTTGGAAGAAGTAGGAAAACCAGCCGCTGTTGCTGGATGATATCAAGCTATACGCTGATTCAGACGGATTGACCCAGGATAAGGAAATAATGGAACAGGCTGGCCGAAACGCGGAAACAAACGAAAAAGGACATGGACGGATTGAAAAGCGTGAATGCTGGCTGTTTGATGAGGCCGAATGGCTTTGGACGCGACATGATTGGCCCTTCCTGCAAGGCGCTGCCGTGATACGCTCCACCTGTACGATGCTGGATACAGGGGAAGTCAGCAGTGTATTTCATTCCTTTCTGTTCAGCCACCAGGAAATGACCGCAGAACGTTTTTCTCCCTTCAGCACAAGAACTGGTGCTTTGACTGCTGTTTTCATGAAGATGATGTCCATGTCACCTTGGGTCATGCAGCTGTCGTTATCAATATGTTCCGGAAGCTTTGTATCCAAATGCTAAAAGCCGATCCTTCTGTCAAGGATTCTCTGACCGGCAAACGACAGCGCTGTGCCTGCCCTTTTCCTTATGCTTTGTCTGTTCTTAGAAACTGGGCTTTTTCGTAAGCGATTGCCCTGGAAAATTTCATGAAAGCGGTTGACAAACGCCCGTTTTGCGAATATAATAATAAACGCTGTTTATCAGCGTCTTCGCGGTCGTGGCGGAATTGGCATACGCGCACGTTTGAGGGGCGTGTTCTTAACCGAGTACGGGTTCAAGTCCCGTCGACCGCACCATTCAGAAAGCCTTGAAACGCTTATGTTTCAAGGCTTTTCTTATACCTTCAAAATGCCTCTTTTACCCTTATACTGTTACCCAATAAAAAATAGACATTGCTGGGGGGAACCGCTCTTTTGAGCCAAAAGAGCGGTTCCCCCCAGACCCCCCTCCGAGAAAAGCGAATGGAGGTTTATTATTTCATACAAACGCTTTGCGTGTGTCTACATTTAATCAGATAGTAGTATAAGAAATGAAGCCGGACCATAGCAATCCTATTCTGCCGCATTTGCCGGTCTCTTTGCAGAGCCCGGC
>CAMOUF010000176.1 GCA_946626395.1 uncultured Clostridia bacterium | reverse complement strand
TGCTGATCGGCGGAGAAACGCCCAACCAGGATACCCCCACCCGTTACTGCATGGTGGCGGGGGATGAACGGCTCTATACCATATTGACCTCTGACAGCGATTCTTTTTTTCATGAGATGGATTACCTGCGGGATTTTGCCCAGCCCGCTTTGGACGGCTCCCTGCTGGGGCGGGTGGATGTGACGGGCAAGGTGACCCTGAGCGCCCGCTATACCCCCACCGGCTGGCAGATGGAAGCCCCTTTTTCTTATCCTATGTCCCCGAGCAGGATGAATTATCTGCTGTCCCAAATCAGCGGCATGGCCTTTGAAGCGCTGCTGGGCGAGGCGGGGGAGATGGATTTATCCCTGTATGGCCTCGAGGAGCCCGAGGTGACGGTGCGTCTGACCCAGGCGGCCACGGTGCTGAGAAGCCAAACCAACGACGGCCTGGAGGTGGCCTTTCCCATTCCGGAAAAGACCTATGAGCTGCTCCTGGGACGGGACACCGAAAAAAGCGGCGTTTATGTTCTGTGGAACGGGCAGGTTTTCAAAGCCAGCAATTTTCTCCTGGGCTTCTGGAAAACCCTCGATCCCCGGGATTTTGCCTTGACCACTCCGGTGAATTTCCCGGTGAACCAGCTGGATACCGTGGAGTTTTCCTGCGGCAAGGTGAAGCGGCAGTACGAGGTACGGATGGTGGAAAGCATCACCCAGAACAACCAGATCGCCGTGGACGAATATGGCCGTATCCTCTACGACATGGCCGTGCGCAAGGCGGGCCACACCCAGGATATGGACGCCCAGCGCTTCGCCTCCTGGTATACGCTTTTATCCACCCTGTCCGGGGACGGGGAACTGCCGGAAAGCTATGCTTTGTCCGGGGAGCCCGAGGCCGTCATCGTTTTAAAGAACAGCGCTCTGACCCGCACCATTCAGTTCTATCCCTTCGATGCCCTGCATGACGCCCTGGCCGTGGACGGCGTGGCGCTGTATTATGTGCAGCGGGATTGGCTGGAGAGGGTGATGGAAGCGCCGTGAAACAGTGAGGAGTTAGGAGTGAGGAGTGAGGAGTTAATAGTTGAGCTTTCCAAATCGGGAAAACTGCGGTATAATAGAGCAAATAAAAAATCAAACAAAGGAGAGGATGATCATGAGCATTTCCCTCAAGCCCTTCGGCGTGGATCTGATTGGCCGTCAGATGACCCTGTATACCATGACCAACAAGCTGGGCGCGTCGGTGTCCGTGCTGGATTTCGGGGCCCACATCGTATCCATCAAGGTGCCGGACAGGAACGGCAAAATGGGCGAAGTGTGCCTGGGCTACGATACCCTGGAAGAATATGATCAGGCGGGCGGCTATCTGGGCGCTACCGTGGGCCGGGTGGGCAACCGCATCGGCGGGGCAAAATTCACCCTGAACGGCCAGGAATATACCCTGTTTAAAAACGACGGCCCCAACACCCTCCACGGCGGCCGGGAAGGCTTTGATAAAAAATGGTGGAGGGGTCAGACCCTGGAAGCGGAAAACGAGGACGCCGTGATCTTTACCTATGTGGCCCACGACATGGAGGAGGGCTTCCCGGGGAAAATGCGCGTCCAGGTCACCTTCGCCTGGGACGATGAATGCCGCCTGAGCATCCGTTACCTGGCCCAGAGCGACAAGGACACCATCGTGAACCTGACCAACCATTCCTATTTCAACCTGTCCGGGGAAAAGGATATGCTCAGCCATACCCTCCAGGTGAACGCTGACTGCGTCACCGACGTGGACAGCGGCCTGATTCCCACCGGGGAATTCCTGTCCGTGGCGGGCACTGCCCTGGATTTGCGAACTCCCAAGCGGATCGGGGACGGCATTGCCCAACGGAAGGAATGCCGCCTCATTGACGCGGTGGACGGCTATGACGTGAATTTCGTTCTCAACGGTGAAGGCATGAAGGAAGCCGCCGTGCTTCGGGATGAAGCCACAGGCCGGGAAATGCGGGTGCTGACCACGGAACCCGGCATGCAG
This sequence comes from uncultured Clostridia bacterium, assembly GCA_946626395.1. Lineage (GTDB taxonomy): Bacteria > Bacillota > Clostridia > Christensenellales > Aristaeellaceae > RUG563. The sequence continues at coordinate 4,619 of CAMOUF010000176.1, read as the reverse complement.
GTGTACACCGGCCAGGGCCTGGATCAGAACGGCCATGGCGGAAAGCACTATGGCCCCTATGCCGGCGTGGCGCTGGAAACCCAGCACCATCCCGACAGCATTCATCATCCCAATTTCCCCTCCATCGTCCTTAAGGCTGGGGACACCTATCAAACCACCACCGTGTACGCTTTCAGCGCAAAATAAACAATACGCATCCAATGGGCTCCGCTTGCATGGCGGAGCTTTTTGATTTGTAAGTTCAGAGTTCAAAGTTCCAAGTTCAAAACTCCAAACCGCTTTTTTTCCTCCAAGCAGTGAGTGTATTGATATTTTTGCTTTGAATTGATCACGATTCACATAGTGCTTTGCGCTTGGGACAAAAAGGCTTAGAACTTGGAACTTATCATCTACAAATCTTTCCCCTGTATGCACCCGCTTTACAAAAAACTTGTGCATCCATTAAAGGGAAATCCGGCCCTGACGTTGTATATTACCTGCATCGGGGAGGCGAGAAGCATGACGATTCGGGAGGAATTGGAGCAGCGGGAAAGGACCTATCTGTCCCCTTTGGCGGTTTGCAGCGCGGACACCCTGGGCCGGGACAGGCCCATGGAGCCCTGCCCGCTGCGGACGGAGTTTCAGCGGGACCGGGACCGCATTCTCCACTGCAAGAGCTTTCGGCGGCTGAAATTCAAAACCCAGGTGTTCATCGCCCCGGAGGGCGACCATTACCGTACCCGCCTGACCCATACCCTGGAAGTATCCCAGGTGGCGCGGACCCTGGCCCGGTGCCTGCGCCTCAACGAGGATTTGACCGAGGCCATCGCCCTGGGCCATGATTTGGGCCACACACCCTTTGGCCACAGCGGGGAAAGGGCCTTGGACAAGCTGACCCAGACGGGATTTCACCATAACGAGCAAAGCCTCCGGGTGGTGGAAGTGCTGGAGGGCGGCGAAGGGCTGAACCTGACCAAGGAGGTGCGGGACGGCATCCTCAAGCATTCCGGCTCCTTAAAGCCCATGACCCTGGAGGGGGAATGCGTGGCCCGGGCGGACCGCATCGCCTATATCAACCATGACATCGACGACGCTATCCGGGCGGGAGTGCTCAAGGAATTTGAACTGCCCCAGGATTTGCTGCGCGTATTGGGGGAAACCCACGGCCAGCGCATCAACACCATGATTTCCGATATCGTCCGGGAAAGCCGGGACCAGCCCCACCTGCGCATGAGCGAGGAAGTGCAGCAGGCCAGCGACGAGCTGCGCACATTCATGTTTCAGCGGGTGTATATGGACGCCTGGCGGAAGGAGGAAGAAACCCGCTGCGCCCATGTGATGGAGGCGCTGTTTGAATATTATATGGAGCATCCCTCCCAAATGCCCCTGGAGTATGTCCAGATCACCTACCGGGACGGCACCGAGCGGGCCGTGACGGATTTCCTGGCCTGCATGACGGACCGCTACGCCATCCGCACCTATCAGAATTTGTTTGTGCCAGTATCGTTTCCGGTGCTCTGACGCCGTCCCATCCTCAATCCTCATCCAGCTGATGGAAGCATCTGAAACGAATGAAACGCTTATTGCAAAAAATACGCGAAAATTATCATAATTTGCAGGAAATCCGGCAATCGTCGCGAATCATAAAGATAGGAACGGCGTGAAAGGGGGCGGTGAAATGGCCGCAAGGCTGCCTTCCTCCTGGAAGGAGGAGCTTCTCGCCCGCACGGATATCGTGTCCGTCGTTTCCAGCTATGTGACGCTGAAAAAGGATGGCCGCCGGTATTGGGGCCTATGCCCTTTTCACAATGAAAAAACCCCTTCATTTTCCGTCAACCCTGACCTGAACATGTACTACTGCTTCGGCTGCAAGGCCACCGGGGACGCGATCCGGTTCGTGATGGAAATGGAGCGGGCTCCTTTTATGGATGCCATTAAAATCCTGGCGGACCGGGCCCATATGGCCCTGCCCGAAATGCAGGATGATCCGGACTATGAACGCAGGCGCACCCAGCGGGAGCGGCTGCTGGGCGCCAACCGGGAGGCTGCCAGGTTTTACCACGACCGGCTCTGGCAGCCGGAGGGCAGGCAGGTTTTGGATTATCTTCACGGCCGCGGGCTGGACGACGGGGTGATCCGCCGGTTCGGCCTGGGGGCGTCCACCAATCAATGGAACGACCTGACCGCCTATCTGAAGGAAAAAGGCTATACCCAGGAGGAACTGGCCCTGGCGGGGCTGACGGTGGTGAAAGGGGAAAACGCCTTCGATATGTTCCGCAGCCGCGCCATGTTTCCCATCATTGACCAATACAACCATGTTTTGGGCTTTGGCGGCCGGGCCATGCAGAAGGATGCCAAGCCCAAATACCTGAACACCAGCGACACCCCCGTGTTCAACAAGCGCAAAGGGGTGTACGCCATCAATCTTCTGCGCAAGCACAGGGATTTAAAGCGCGTGCTGCTGGTGGAGGGGTATATGGACGTGGTGGCCATTTCCCAGGCCGGGGTGGTGGGCGCGGTGGCTACCCTGGGCACTGCCCTGACCAACGAGCAGGCGCGGCTGCTCAAGCATTACGCCCCTGAGGTGCACCTTTGCTACGACGGGGACGAGGCGGGCCAGCACGCCATTGAGCGGGGCCTGAATATCCTGGAGGAGGAAGGGGTGCCCTGCCGGGCCATCTTTCTGCCGGGGGGGCTGGACCCGGACGAGTTCATCCGGCAAAAGGGCCTGGAGGCTTTTGAGGCCCAGCGGCCCATGAGCCCCACGGCCTTCCGGATGCAGCGGCTGAGACTGCGCTACGATTTGACTGCCAAGGACGGCAGGGCGGATTATGCGAAAGCCTGCGCTGAGCTGCTTCGGCAGGTGAAGGACCCGGTAGATCTTGAAAACTATCTGGAAGCCCTGTCCATTCAAACAGATTTTTCCAAAGAGGTGCTGCTGGAGCAGGTGCGCGCAGGCAAGCCCAAAAGCGAGACGGCGGCGAATAAGCCCCGCCCCGAAAGGGAAACAATATCTGCAAAGCGCGGCCAGGCTTCCGGGGGGTATAAAACGGAACAGACCTTGCTGGCGATCCTGTCCAAGGGCAAGCTGAACGCTCAGGTGGTAAGGCCCGAGGATTTCAGCACCCCTGCCCTGCGCCAGACCGCGGAGCTTTTATTGGCAGGGGAGACGCCCGCTTCCATCGCCGCCGACGATAACCTGAGCGACGAAACCCGCGCCGCGGCGGGAGAAGCCTTTATCCTGGCTGCGGAATTGGATGAAAGCAAGCTCGTCAGCATCACGGAGGACTGCCTCCGGAAACTGAGAATGATCTCATTGCAAAAAGAAATGAACAGTTTGGTCCAGCAGATGGCCAGCCTTCAAAAAGCGGAAGGCGATATCACCCAGGCGGATATCAAGGCAAAGACACTTGAGCTGGCCCAGGAAATCGACGGACTGAACAAAGAATTGGCTCTGTTAAAGCTGCAGGGGCGCTGACGGAAGGAGTGGATGTGAGCCATGAATACAAACACAGACACCAAGCAGGCAAAGTTGAACGAATTGTACGAGCTGGGAAAGCGCAAGGGCGTACTGACCTACGACGAAATCATTTCCAAGCTCGCCAATTATGAAATTGACCCGGAACAGTTTGACAGCATCCTGGAAACCTTCGAGGCCATGGGCGTCGTGGTGACCCGGGACGCTGAAAGCGTCGCGCCCCAGCCGGAACCCCTGCCGGAGGATTTGGATCTGTCCATGCCCGAGGGCATCAGCATCGACGACCCTGTGCGCATGTATTTAAAGGAAATCGGCCGGGTGCCGCTGTTGACCGCCGAGGAAGAAATCGAAATCGCCCAGCGCATGGAGCAGGGCGACGAGGAGGCCAAGAAAAAGCTGGCGGAAGCCAACCTCCGCCTGGTGGTGTCCATCGCTAAGCGGTATGTGGGAAGGGGCATGCTGTTTCTGGATCTGATCCAGGAAGGCAACCTGGGCCTGATCAAGGCTGTGGAAAAGTTCGACTACCGCAAGGGCTATAAATTCTCCACTTACGCCACCTGGTGGATTCGCCAGGCCATTACCCGCGCCATTGCCGATCAGGCCCGCACCATCCGCATTCCCGTGCATATGGTGGAAACCATCAATAAGCTGATCCGGGTTTCCCGCCAGCTTTTGCAGGAATATGGCCGGGAACCCACCCCGGATGAAATCGCCAAGGCCATGGGCATCAGCGAGTCCAAGGTACGGGAAATCATCAAGATCGCTCAGGAGCCCGTATCCCTGGAAACGCCTATCGGCGAAGAAGAGGACAGCCATTTGGGCGACTTCCTGGAGGATGAAACGGCGCTGGCTCCCGCCGAAGCCGCCTCTCACGCCCTGATGAAGGAGCAATTGAAGGATGTGCTGGATACCCTGACCCCCCGGGAAGAAAAGGTGCTGCGCCTGCGCTTCGGCCTGGACGACGGCCACCAGCGCACCCTGGAGGAAGTGGGCAAGGAATTCCAAGTCACCCGTGAGAGAATCCGGCAGATCGAAGCGAAGGCCCTTAGAAAGCTGCGTCATCCCAGCCGCAGCAAAAAACTGAAGGATTATTTGGATTGATGGCAAACACTCCGAAGCTTGATGACCGCCTGCTCCGCGCGGCGGACATGTTTCCCGCCTG
>CAMOUF010000175.1 GCA_946626395.1 uncultured Clostridia bacterium | reverse complement strand
TGTTTTTTATTTTGTTTATTTTTTTAAAAAAATTTTTTTGTATTTTTGTTGTGGGGGGGAAAAAAAAATAAAATTAAAAAAAAAAAAAAAACCCCGGTGGGTTTTTTTTGAAAGGGGTTGTGGGGGAACCTTTTTTTGGGCCCCAAAAAAATTTTTCCCCCCAGAAGCAGTATCAAAAAGAATCCTGATTGCCGCTTGTCAATTCTGGCGATAAATGATATAATTTTTTTAAGGTGCAAAAGATCGGAGATGAACGGGCCATGGTTCGGATCGCGCTGGTGGAGGATGACGCGGCTTACCGCGGACAGCTGCAGCAGTTTTTGGCGCGGTACGAGCAGGAGCACGGCGAGAGTTTTCAGGTGCGTTTGTTTTCCGACGGAGACGAAATCGTGGAGGGCTACACCGCCCGGTACGATATTATCCTGATGGATATTGAAATGCCGGTGATGGACGGCATGAGCGCCGCGGAGCGCATCCGGCAGGTGGACGAGGAAGTGGTGATCATCTTCCTCACCAATATGCCCCAGTTCGCCATGAAGGGCTACACTGTGGACGCCCTGGACTATGTGCTCAAGCCGGTCTCCTATTTTTCTTTTTCCCAGCGCATCCAGCGGGCCATTGCCAGGCTGCGCAAACGGGCGGAAAAATATATCATGGTGTCGGTAAAATCCGGAATGCAGAAGCTGCGCGCCAGCCAGATCACCTGGGTGGAGGTGCAGAACCACGATTTGATTTATCATACCCTTTCCGGCGATATCGAAAGCCGGGGGGCCCTGAACGAGGTGGAAAGCGCCCTGGAGGAGCCGGGATTTTTCCGGGTCAGCAAATGCAGCCTGGTGAATATGGAATATGTGGACGGCGTGTCGGGCAGCGACGTGATCGTGGCCGGTATGCCGGTGCAGGTGAGCCGGGCCCGGAAAAAGCCGCTGCTGGACGCCTTGAATAACTATATCAACGAGGTGAGCAAATGACCCCCCCCGGCTATTGGTACGCTGTGGCTTACTGGGCGGGCTGTATGCTGATGGTGAGCCTGAACCAGCGCAGGCTGCGGGGCTGGAAGCTGGTGGCTACGGCGGCGGGCTTTCTGGCGCTGCTGCTCCTGTTTATGGTGGCCACCGACGGGGTGGACAGGCAGTATTTCATTCCCTGTATGCTGCTGATTTTTTCCATTGTGTGCCTGCATCTGTTGAGCCTTTGCGAGATGGATTTCTGCAAGGCGGTATATTTCGCCGTTCACGCCTTTATTCTGGGGGAGTTCAACGCCTCCCTGGCCTGGCAGCTGGCCTATTATCTGGGGGCCACGGCGGGGCAGCGTGTGACCTGGCTGGGGGCAGCGGCCCTGATGCTGGGGGTGTACGGGTTCACGATGGGCCTGAGCTATCTCATCGTCCGGCCCTTTCAGGGGGATAACGACAGCCTGGATATCGGGTGGAAGGAAATGGGCATCGCTCTGGGGATCGGGCTGACCATCTATGCCCTGAGCAATATGAGCTACATCAGCCAGGATTCTCCCTTTTCCAGCCGGTTTCCCGCGGAAATCTTCATCATCCGCACCTTCACGGATCTGGGCGGTGTGGGGGTGCTGACGGCTTATCATATGGTGCTGCGGGAGCTTCGGGTGAATATGGAGCGGGAATATTTAAAGCGCCTGCTGCATATGCAGGGAGAAAACTACCGCATGGCCGAGGAAAGTGTGGAGCTGGTAAACCAGAAATACCACGATCTAAAGCACCAGATCGCCCTGCTGCGCTCCGGCATGGAAAGCGGGGAGGGCATGGAAATGCTCTCCCGGATGGAGGATGAAATCAAGGCCTACGAGGCCCAGAACAAAACGGGCAATAAGGTGCTGGATACCATGCTCACCGCCAAATCCCTCCAGTGCCAGCGCCAGGGCATCAGCCTGACCTGCGTGGCGGACGGCCACGCCCTGGATTTTATGGACCCGCTGGATCTGTCCGCCTTGATCGGCAATGCCCTGGACAACGCCATCGAATCCGTGATGAAGCTGCCTGATCCCGGCCAGCGGCTGATCCATGTGTCCGTGGCCCGGCAGCGGCAGTTCGTCCGGGTACGGGTAGAAAACTGCTATAACGGCGAGCTCCATTTTGAGCATGGGGCCCTGACCACCACCAAGGCGGACCGGAAATACCACGGCTACGGCGTCAAGAGCATTCGCAAGATCGTGGAAAAATACGGCGGCTCTACCACCTTTGGCCATCAGGACGGCTGGTTTGAGCTGAGGATTCTGCTGCCCGCCGCCGGATAGACCCGAAACAAATTCCCTTCGCAAGGTGCTTGAAGCTGAAAATCTATTTACAGAAAGGGACGGTATCATGAAACATCAGGACATCATCGAAAAACTGACGCTGGAGGAGAAGGCGGCGCTGCTTTCCGGTAAGGATGTGTGGCATACCCGCGCAATTGAACGGCTGGGCATTCCCGCCATGACGCTGTCCGACGGCCCCAGCGGCCTGCGCAAGCAGGCGGGGGAGGGCGACCATCTGGGCCTGAACGCCTCCACCAAGGCCACGTGCATTCCCTCCGCCGCCACCCTGGCCAACAGCTGGGACCCCGAAGTGGCCAAGGCCATGGGCGCCTGCGCCGGGGCGGATGCCGCCGCCCAGAACGTGGACGTGCTGCTGGGCCCGGGCCTGAACACCAAGCGCAGCCCCCTGTGCGGCCGCAGCTTTGAATACTATTCCGAGGACCCCTATCTGGCGGGCAAGCTGGCTGCCGGGTTCATCCAGGGCGTGCAGAGCCAGGGCGTGTCCGCCTGCGCCAAGCATTTCGCCGCCAACAGCCAGGAGCTGCTGCGGATGCATTCCGATTCCGTCATGGACGAGAGGACGCTGCGGGAATTGTACCTGACCAATTTTGAAATCGCCGTCAAGGAAGGCAAGCCCCACTGCCTGATGACCTCCTATAACCGCCTGAACGGCACCTATACCAATGAAAACCAGCATCTGCTTGGGGAGATCCTGCGGGGCGAATGGGGCTACGACGGTATGGTGGTCACCGACTGGGGCGGCAGCAACGATTTCACCGAGGGTGTCCGCGCCGGCATGAACCTGGAAATGCCCGCCGCAGGGGACGACAGCCCCTGCCAGCTGGTGAAGGCCGTGAAGGAAGGCCGCATTGACGAGGAAATTGTCAATCAGCGGGTGGATGAAATCCTGGATCTGATCCTGGCCCCCAAGCCCGACCACCCCACCGCCGACCCCAAGGCCCAGCACGAAGCCGCCCGGGAAGCCGCGGAAAAGAGCATCGTGCTGCTGAAAAACGAAGGAAACATTCTGCCCCTGAGCGCCGGTGCGCGGGTGGCGGTGATTGGTGATTTCGCGGCCCATGCCCGGTATCAGGGCGCTGGCAGCAGCATGGTGAACGCCGTGGAGGTGGAGGAAACCCTGCCCCTGGTGAAGGATTATTTCCCCGAGTTCGTGGGCTATGCCCAGGGCTTTGAGCGCCTGGACAATCCCAATCCCGGCCTGGCGGACGACGCGGCGCTCCTGGCCCGGAAGGCCGATGTGGTGCTTTTGTATCTGGGCCTGCCCGAAGGCTTTGAAACCGAGGGCCTGGACCGCTCCCATATGCGCCTGCCCAACAATCAGGTGGCGCTGCTGAACAGCCTGTATGCCGTGAACAGCAATATCGTGGTGGTGCTCAGCGCGGGCAGCGCGGTGGAAATGCCCTGGGCGGACCGCTGCCAGGCCATCGTGTACGGCTGCCTGGGCGGTGAAGCGGCGGCGGCAGCCATGATCCGGGTGCTCAGCGGTAAGGTCAATCCCGGCGGCAAGCTGGCGGAAACCTTCGCCCAGGCCTATGCCGATATGCCGGTGAGCAAGTATTATCCCGGCAAGGAATACACCAGCGAATACCGGGAGGGCCTG
>CAMOUF010000174.1 GCA_946626395.1 uncultured Clostridia bacterium | reverse complement strand
TTCTGTATTCCTCCCAAGAGCAACGAATCCGATCCATGGTATGTGGATTGGTGGCTTTATAAGGAACGGCATTTAGTAGAAACGTTTTTCTTGAAGCTGAAGGAATTTCGCCGCGTAGCTACCCGCTATGACAAACGCGCTGACCGCTTCTTGGCTTTTGTCCATTTGGCCTGTATCCGTATTCTTCTTACATAATGCAGGTGAATATATTGAGCCCAAATTACCACTTGTTATGCACTTTTTCGGCAAAGCCTGCCATCTTCCGCACAGTAACGGTCTGCCCATTGTCCAGGATGGCTTTCCCGGAAAAGCGCCCGAACACCTGATGCTGATCGGATAGGAGGAGCTTGAAGTCGATTTTGGCAGCTCTGTCCAGAATGGGCTCAAAGTCCATCTGGAAGCGTCCGTCATCGCTGGTGAATTTCCAGGGGGAAAGGTAATCCTCCCGTCCGTCCCGCAGGGGGATTTCAAAATTCACCTGGCTTAATTTGTGAGCTGTTCCATCATAGAACACCATGTTTTCCGTGGCGGCGCTGGTGTCGCCAAAGCCATAACCGATATTGAAGCCAAAAGGCTTTCCCTCCGCCGTGCCCGAGGCAGAGCCCCAGTACCAGGTGTTGTCGTAAGTCCAAACGCCCCGACCCCAGTCCAGCACGGCGAAAGAATGAGCGGGGGCGAACAGATATTGCCGGTCGCCCAGGGTGACCTGGCCTTCCGCCCGAAGACAGTTGATTTTCTGGTTGTAGTAAAAGGCGTTGGCGTGGCCCGCAAAGGGCGTTACGATCACCATGGAATCCCGGGGCGCGCTGAACAGGGAAACGTCGAAGGTCAATTGTTCCTGACCATTGGGAAAGCCCTCCATAAAGCCCCGCAGGCGGCGACGCTTCCCATCGTTTTCAAACACCATTTCATACCCTTTTCCCGCCGCGCGCAGGTCGCCCCGGACGCTGGTGGCGGGCAAAACGCGCTTTTGAAAGGGCGGGCTGATGAGGGATTTGGTGGCTTGGGAATTGGCGTCAAAGTCCAGCAGAGAAATGCTGTCCATGTACAGATAGCCGTTGTTGGCAATGGTCAGGGCCAGGGCGTAGCGGTCGGAGGTAATGCAGTAATAGTCCCATTCCTTGATGCGGAACCACGGCGCGGCCACACGGCTGCGGTCATAGGTTTTGAGCAGGGAAGTGGCGTAGCCGGTTTCCGTGAGATGCCCTTTTTCATCGAGCAATGGCCCCGGGCTGGTGATGCGGCGCTGCATCCATAACGCCTCCTTTTTCTGTTGTGGGTTCCTGTGTTTTTAGTATATCAATTCTTCTGTTTTTACGCAACAGGTTCTTTTTGCTTTTCAATTCCTTTTTTCTGTGGTATAATGCTCCTCGGCGGTTTTCCGCACAAATTGAAAAAGACGAGGTTACTATGAACAGCAAAGATATTGCAGAAATCAAAAAGCGCTTTAACCTGGAAAAGAACAATATCACCTGCATCCGGGGCTGCTACGTCAGCAGCCAGGGTGAGGTGATCTCCACCTTTTCCCGGGCGCTGGTGAATATGCCCAAGGAGGAAGCGGAAAAATACCTGGCTATCTTCAAGCGTACCCTGTCCGGCGTCCAGGGCCAGAACCTGATCGATATTGACTTTGACCCGGAGCGGATGAACGATTCCCCGGAATACCAGCAGCTCACCAACCTGAAAAACACCGCTCTCAAGGACGACGAAATGGTCAGCGACTTTTTCCAGCAGATCATCGGCAACCTGAACATGGAGGACGCCTATCTGATTCTGCTGCTTCATGACGGCTATGATATGCCCCACCGCAGCCGGGACGGCCGCCGGGACGACGACCAGAGCACCGGCGTGTTCCACTATATCCTGTGCAGCGTGTGTCCGGTAAAAATGACCAAGCCCTCCCTTTCCTACGACGCCGACCGCAACGCGTTTCTCAGCAAGGATTCGGACTGGGTGGTCAGCAGCCCCGAGCTGGGTTTCCTGTTCCCCGCCTTTGAGGAGCGGGCCGCCAACATTTACCGGGCTTTGTATTACACCAAGAACACCGCTGTCAATCATGACGACTTCGTGGCCGCCGTGTTCATGTCCCAGCTGCCCATGCCTGCCGACGAGCAGAAGGAAGTGTTCCGCACCATCATGGAAACCAGCTTGGAGGACGATTGCTCCCTGGACGTGCTGCAAACCGTGCATGAGCAGATCGTGGACAAGCTGGAGGCCCAGAAAGAAAGCAAGGCCAGCGAGCCTGTGAAGCTGACCAAATATGATATGCTCCAGGCCATGGAGGAATGCGGCGTATCCACCCAGCATATGGAAGCCTTTAACGAGAGCTTCGACCGGGAGTTCGGTGCCCAGACCCGTCTGAGCGCCGTCAACGTGACCAATCCTAAGCAGTTTGAAATCAAGACTCCCAATGCCCTTTTGAAGGTGGATTCCGACCGGTCCGAGCTGGTGGAAACCCGGGAAATCGACGGGCACACCTATATCCTGCTGCGGGCCGACGAGGGCTTCGAGGTGAACGGCGTGAACGCCGCGGCCCTGAAAAAGCAGAATTGATCTGCCCTTGAATAAGAAACGGCTGACGGAATAAGCAGCCGTTTTTTGCGCAGAATAATGTACTTTTCAAATGTTGGGTCCTATGGTATAATTTACAGGAAATAAGCGCTCCTAACAGCCATGTAAGCGAAATGTTTTTCTGCCACAAGAAACCAAAGCCAGGAGGAACACCATGAAAAAAACGATTGCGGTTTTGCTTGCTCTCTTTGCCGTGCTTTCCGCCGCGGCGGCCCTGGGGGAGACGGGCATGACGGTTTATCCAGCCGGGGATTACCGGGTGGGCCGGGTGATCAAGCCCGGGGAATATGTGCTGCTGCCCACAGGCAGCGCCGCTGGCTTTTTCCGTCTGACCAAGGATGTGGCCGGGGAGCAGGTGGTGGCCACCGGCGTATTTAAAAGTAACAGCCTGCTGACTGTGAACCAGGGAGAATACTTGAAGCTGTCCGGCTGCCAGGCTATCAGCGCAGCGGAGTTTTATCCGGCCCATCGCCTGGATACTTCCGTGCCGGGCGTGATGCTGAAGGTGGGCCGGGATATTGGCGCGGGCTCCTATCGGATCGTGGCCGAGGCGGATGTGCTGGCAAATTATGAAATCTTTGAGGACAGCCGCCATGGGGAGCCTTTGGAGAATCGTCTCTTTCGGGAAGAAGTGGAAGTGGCGGTGCAGGACGGCCAGTATTTGAAGCTCAGCGCCTGCCGCTTGGGCGAGCTGACCGCCACCCCTGTGCCCACGGCCACGCCGGAACCGACGCCTGCGCCGACGCCTTCACCAACGCCTGCCAAGACCGCTGCTGACCCCGTCCAGCGGGAAACGCCCAGAGGAAACGCGGAAACGCCCAAGCCATCAGGCGCGGCGAATACGGAAGCGCCTCATGGACTGGCGCTGGTGGGACGCATCAAAATCCAGGCGGGCAGGAATCCCGCCGTTCGGTCGGCGGCGTCCACCCGGGGAGAAAAGATCGGTGCGGCTCGGGCAGAAGCGGAATATGAGGTGCTTGAGATCACCGAAAACTGGTATCGCATCCTGCTGGAGGATGGACAAATCGGCTGGGTAAACAGCGGCATGGCTGATCTCGTGAAAACCTATGATCCGCCCCGTTATATCCCGATTCCGTGAACAGAAGAACAGGAAGCTTGGGTTGTAAAATCTTCTCAGTCTATTGAATTTTTCCTGCTTTTCCTGTATGATAAAGAGGACTTGAAAGACAAGCGCTTTTCAAGTTCCAAATTCAAAAGAACAAAGGAGAGCTTCCTCATGAAGAAAATTGCGTTGATTCTGCTGGCACTGCTCATGTGCCTTTCCGCTTCGGGCCTGGCTGAAGGAACAGGCGGCATTCCCGAAATCACCGCTGCCCCCGTGGTGACTCCCGGCCCTACGCCCACCCCTGTGCCGCCGCCCACCCCCACCCCTGTGCCTGCCAGCGACTGGCGCTATAATCAGGA
>CAMOUF010000173.1 GCA_946626395.1 uncultured Clostridia bacterium | reverse complement strand
TCAAGGGTTTTCGTTTGGTGCGGGAAACAGGACTTGAATTCGACCAGATTATACATCCTCGATCAATTCTACCACATGATGTAGAACAATGAAAGAAGAATAATCAATATCTTGTGGTATCGACCAACGATAGTTAACCGTGTGTTCTCACGGTTTGGGTACGATCAGGCGACGATTTTGCGGTATATCGGCAAATTTACCCAAACCAGATTTTAGCCGACGAAAGTGAAAACCGCGGCTAAAAACACAAAAAAGGAGGACCTCAACATGACCCGTTTTCCGAAAGAAATGACTGAAAATGGTATTCATTACACCCTGCATGGCGACTGCTGCTTCCACGATCTGGATCTTCCAGAATCTCCTCGACAAACCATTGGCCGCTTTGGCCGGATGCGCAAAGTTTACCTGGAAGAGCACCGCCCGGCCTATACACTCGTCTGATTCTGTCCGGCAAGCTGTATGAGCATTTGGCAGAAACCGAACAGGTCTGCCGGGAGCGCATGGAACGAATGATCGCCCGGATGGAAGATGCAGAAGGCATCAATGAAGAACTGAAAGCAAGAGACCAACTGGCCTGGGGTGGACGGATGAACAGCATCCGGCAACAAGCCGAAGAAATTATTCTCCAGGAATTGATTTACGCATAATACTACACCCGATCGGGAATAATGTTCTGCATGATCAAGCATTCTTCCCGATCAGGAATTTTTGTTTATGCTTCCATTGACATTATACCCGATCGGGAATATAATGACATCGAAAGGGTGATTTCATGCGAACCGATAAGATTGCAACCTTTATCCGGGAAAACAGAAAAGCTGCCGGACTGACTCAGGAGGAATTTGCCATTCGCTCCGGGTTGGGCCTGCGCTTTGTGCATGATCTGGAACAGGGAAAAGAAACCGTGCGCCTGGATAAAGTAAACCAGGCATTGGCCATGTTCGGCATGGAAGCCGTGCCCGGAAGAATAGAAAAGAAAATGGAGGAGCAGCCGTGAATATCCTTCGTCAGGCGGGCGTATATGTTCGGGATCGGTTCGCAGGATTGATTCAGGAAACGGACGAAGGCTATTGCTTCGCCTATGATCCTGCGTATTTGTCCGCAGAGCACGCCAGCGCTGTTTCGCTGACGCTCCCATTACGGGCGGAACCTTATACATCCCGCACGCTCTTCCCATTCTTTGACGGGCTGATTCCGGAAGGCTGGCTGTTGGGGGTTGTCAGCCGGAATTGGAAAATCGACCAAAAGGATCGCTTCGGCCTGCTCATGGTGGCATGCCATGACTGCATTGGCTGCGTGAGCATCCGGGAGGTGGAAGCATGAACTGTCTTTGCTGCGGAAAACCGCTGAAGGAACCATTCCCAGATTCTGCTTGGCATCCGGCCTGCATCCGTCGGTTTTTCGGAACGAGCGCGCTGCCCGAAATCGAATTGACAGACGAAGCATTGACCCTGCTGGCAGAAAAGGCTGTGCAAAAGGGCCATACAGTGCCAGGGGTACAGAAAAAACTGTCTCTCCATCTTTCAAGGGAAAGTACCCCCAGGCTGACCATGGTGGATTACCCCACAGGGTATATCCTCAAGCCCCAGGTGACGGAGTTTCGTGCGTTGCCCGAAGCTGAACACCTGGTGATGCAAATGGCCGCCTTGACGGGATTGTCCGTCGTGCCGCATGCGCTGGTGCGGCTGAAAGAAGGATACGCTTATCTCACCCGCCGTGTGGATCGGGTGCGCAATCAGAGCAATGAATCTTTGCAAATGCTGGCCATGGAGGATTTTTGTCAGTTGGATCTGCGGCTGACGCAGGACAAATACCGGGGGTCCTATGAGCGTTGCGTGAAGGTGATCCAGCGCTATTCCACCCGGCCTGGCTTAGACCTGTCCGAACTGTTTCTGCGGCTGGTCTTCTGCTTTCTGACCGGCAATTCCGATATGCATCTGAAGAATTTTTCCTTGATCGAAACAGCGTCGGAAAGCGGAAGCTATGTGCTGTCGCCCGCCTATGATCTGCTGCCGGTGAATGTCATCATGCCGGAGGACAAAGAAGAATTTGCCCTGACCATGAACGGCAAAAAGACAAACCTGCGCCGCAATGATTTTCTTGTTTTCGCGGAAGCCGCGGGAATACCCGAAAAAGCCGCTGAAACGATGATTCGGAAAATGGTCAGTTCTATTTCCAAATGGATGGTATTGTGCGAATCTTCTTTCCTGCCGCCCGATATGAAGCAATCGCTGAATGAACTGATGCAGCGCCGGGCTGAAAGAATAGCGTAAAATTGAACCGCTATAACAAACATCAACAGGGGATCATCTTCTACAGCGCCTTGGGCAATATAGACAAGGCGTTCCTTTTATTTCTTTGTCTTACGCCCATCAAAAATAGTGCCAATAATAGGTTGTTTTTTGCCTATAATAATAGTATAATTCAGGAGGGAGGCGATCAACATGAAAGTCGATGTCAACGCCATCGTAACTGCAACAGAAGCCAATCAGAATTTTTCTAAAGTTGCTCGATTAGCCGAGAGAAAGGGCCGTGTCGTAGTCTTCAAAAACAATCGGCCTAAGCTCCTGGTGATTGATCTTGATACGGAACCACAGATCGAAATGTCAGAGGATGAAAAATTTGAATTTGTCGCAAAGCGTATCCTCAAGGAGCATCGTGAAGCATTTAAGGAGTTAGCGAAATGATCAAATTCTCCAAGGAAAAGGTAAAGTTGCTCCATCAGATGCTGTGGGAAGTATCCGGAGGAAGTGAGGGCATAAGAGACGAGGGCCTTCTGGATTCCGCGCTGGAAAATGCTTTCGCTGGATTTGGCGATCAAGAATTCTACCCATCCAAGGAAGAAAAAGCTGCTCGTCTTGGATTTGAGCTTATCTCCAATCATGCCTTTGTCGACGGGAATAAACGGATCGGCGTATATGTCATGCTCTCTTTCTTGGAAATGAACGGAATTCGGCTGCAATGTGAAGATGATGAACTTGTCACCGTTGGTTTGTCCGTAGCGGCAGGAACCATGAAATATGAAGGCCTTCTCCAATGGATTCTGGATCACGAGTAACCCTGCTTTTAGTGCATCAGGTTTCACGGAATCCGCATTGTGTTATCGGCGCTAAGCTGACAAGAATACGAATTAGCGCCGAAATCAACGATTCATTCTGGCGCTAACATCGTATAAAACAAGGTTAGCGCCAGAATTTTCCCAAAAGGCGCGGCGCTTACGCGGGCTGGATGTCGGCGCTGCCCTGCATCAATTGCTGCTTGGTGAATTGCAGGGTATACAATTGATAATACTGCCCCTTCTTGTGCAGCAGCTCCTGATGGCTGCCCTGCTCCTGGATCACGCCGCCGGACAGAACGATGATGTTGTCGGCGTGCTGGATGGTGGAGAGGCGGTGGGCCACGATGAGCATGGTGCCGATGGACTTGATTTTTTCCAGGGAATCCTGGATCAGCAGCTCGGTTTCGGTGTCGATGTTGGCGGTGGCCTCGTCCAGGATGATCACGGAGGGCTTGTGGATGATGGTACGGGCGAAGGAAAGCAGCTGCCGCTGACCGGCGGAGAAGTTGTTGCCCCGCTCCCGCACGGGCTCGTCCAGGCCCTTTTCCAGCTTGTTGATGAAGGAATCGGCGTTCACGTATTTGCAGGCCGCCATGACCTCGGTATCGGAAATGCCCTCCTCCCGCAGAAGGATGTTGCTGCGGATGTCGCCGGAAAAGAGGAACACGTCCTGAAGCATCTGACCGAAGTGCTTTCTCAGGGAAGCAATTTTGATTTTCCGGATATCCATGCCGTCGATCAGGATCTGGCCCTTCTGAATATCGTAGTTCCGGCAGATCAGGGACAGGATGGTGGTTTTGCCGCTGCCGGTGGCCCCAACGAAGGCCACGGTCTGCCGGGGCAGGATATGGAAGGATACGCCCTTGAGCACCCATTCGTCGGGCTTATAGGAGAACCATACGTCCCGGAACTCGATTTCGCCCTTGATTTCCTCCAGCTCGATAGCGTCCGGCGCGTCCACGATTTCGGGCTCCATATCCATGACCCGGAAAATCTTTTCGGCGGAGGCGAAGGAGCGCTGGAGCTGGTCGAACTGCTCGGCCAGGTTCTGGATGGGGTTAAAGAACCGGGAGATATACATATAGAAGGTGACCAGGATGCCGCTGGTGATGCGCTGGCCCAGGAAGGCGGTGTCCTGGATATAGCCCTTGCCGCCCATGTACAGCAGGCACATGACGGAGGAAATATAGAGCATATACACCAGGGGCCGGAAAATGCCGAACACCAGCATCTGGTTGCGCTTGGCACTTTTGAGGGTGCGGCTCTTTTCCAGGAAGTCCGCCATCTTCCGGTCCTCCCGGTTGAAGATCTGGGTGATCTTGATGCCGCTTAAGTTTTCGGACAGGTAGGTGTTGATGTCCGTGGTGGCGTCGTTCACCTTCCGGTGGGCCTTGCGGCTGAACTTGCGGAAGATCACCGTGAACAGCACCACGAAGGGCACGAAGCACAGCACCATCAGCGTCAGGGCGTAATTGAGCACCAGCATGGCCCCCAGCACCCCGAAAATCACCATCACGTTTTTGGCCAATGTCACCAGAATATTGGTGAACATGAAGGAGATGTGGTTGGGGTCGTTGCTGACGCGGGTCACCAGCTTGCCCACGGGGATATTGTTGAGCTGCTCATGGGACAGGGATTCGATGTGGGTGAAGATGTCCTGCCGCATGGCGGACAGGATCTTCTGGCCCGTCTTTTGCAGGATCATGGCCTGGGCGTAGGTGCAAAGCAGGCTCACCACCAGGATGCCCGCATACACCGCCACGATGGAAAAGAGGTAGGACAGTTCAAACCGGCCCTTCACCGTTTCCTCGATATGGCCCACCAGCAGGGGGGAAATCAGGTCGTAGGCGATGGAGAGAAGCATCACCACCAGCACCAGCGCGAATTCCTTTTTATATGGCTTGGCGTAGCGCATCAGGCGCTTGATGATCTGCTTATCGTCCATATGCCGGTCAAAGCCCATGGATTCTTTTTTGTTCTGTTCCAGCGTGTAAGCCAGCACGAAGATCAGGGCGAACACGCCGATGATGGCTCCCACGATCAGAATGGGCAGATACTCATGCAAGGCCGTTCCCTCCTTCCTCCTCCAGCTTTTGCAGCTCCACCATCTTCCGGTATTCGGGGCAGGAGGCGTACAGCTCCTCATGCTTTCCGGCGGCGGCCAGCTTCCCATCGTCGATAAACAGGATCAGGTCCATCCGCTCGATGGTGGAAATCCGGTGGGCGATGAGGATGGTGGTCTTTCCCTGCCGGGTATTTTTCAGGTTTTCCAGGATATTCTTTTCCGTCTTGGTGTCCACGGCGGACACGGAATCGTCCAGGATCAGAATGGGCGCGTTCTTCATCAGGGCCCGGGCGATGGAAATGCGCTGCTTCTGCCCGCCGGACACGGTCACGCCCCGCTCTCCCAGCACGGTATCATAGCCGTTCTGGAACTCGGTAATATTGTCGTGCACGTCGGACAGCCGGGCGGCCGCCATCACGGCGTCGGCGTCGTCCTCATCCACGCCGAAGGCGATGTTGTGGCCAATGGTATCGGAGAAAAGGAAATTGTCCTGGGGCACATAGGCGCAGCCCGCCCGCACGGAACGGATGGACACGCCGTTCACATCCTCCCCGTCGATGAACAGGCAGCCGTCGTCCACATTGTAGGTGCGCAGGATCAAATCCACCAGGGTGGTTTTGCCGCTGCCGGTCTTGCCCACCACGCCCACATTCTGGCCCGCCTGAATATGGAAGGAAACGTCCCGGAGGGCGTCAAACTCCCCGTCGGGATAGCGGAAGGTGAGATGGCGGAATTCGATTTCGCCCCGGATATCCTTCAGGTCCTTGACGCCGGGCCGGTCCTTCACCGTCTGCTCCGCGTCCAGCAGCTCCCCGATGCGCTCCAGGCTGGCCTTGCCCCGGCTGGTCATGTCGATCAGTTCGGACACGGCCATGATGGGCCAGACCACGGAGGTGAAATAGCCGATAAATTCCACCAGCTGGCCCGCGTTGAACTGGCCCTGATACACCAGATACCCGCCGTAACCCAGAATGATGCAGATCACGCTTTCCACGAACAGCGTGACCAAAATGCGCAGCAGCACAGAGGCCTTGGTGTGGGCCACATTGGTGCGTTCGTTTTCCAGGTTCAATTCCTTAAAGGCCATCAGCTCTTTGGTTTCCTTGACGAAGGCCTTGATCACCGCGATGCCGGAAAAGCTCTCCTGGGAAAAATCGCTGAGCTTGGAAAAGGCGGCCTGGCGGGCGTCCCATTTTTTCATCATGTACCGGCCCACCACCGTGCTCACCGCCAGCAGCAGCGCCATGGGGATCATGGACAGCAGGGCCAGCACCCAATTCATTCTCCACATTTTGCTGATGGCCAGCACGCCCAGCATCAGCGCGTCAAAGAACATCAGCACGCCCCAGCCGAAGCACTCCTGCACGGTGGACAGGTCGTTGGTGAACAGGCTCATGAGGTTTCCCACCTTGTTCACCTGGTAATATTCCCGGCTCAGGTGGCGGGCGTTATCGAACATGGCGTCCCGCAGGTCGCTTTCCACCCGGATGGCGGCCTCAAAAAAAGCGATGCGCCACAAAAACCGGCCCGCCACAATGGCCAGGATCACCACCACCATGGGCATGCAGATTTTGTCCAGCAGAAACGCCATGTCAAAAGGCGTTTCCACCCCGTCCACCATCACATAGCCCTGGTTGATGCCGTTCACCGTCATCTGGTACAGCCGGGGAATGATCAATTGCAGATAGTCCACCAGCGCCAGCGACAGCACGCCCAGCAGCAGAAACACCCCGTACTTGAGATAATACCGATTGATGTGCTTCCCGAAGATCATGAAATTCTCTTTCCTCCGTCTCCCTGGGTAAAGTTTTTTCAACAGACGAAAACGCTTTCCATTATAAAGGGAAATCCCGCTTCCCGCAAGGGGGGAAGAACAAACGATTGAAAATATATGAAAGGGTTAGGCAATAGGCAACAGGCAATAGGCAACAGGCAGTAGGCAACAGGAAGCAGGCAACAGGCAATAGAATCAGACTCCCCGATCAGGGGAGGCAAACTCCGGCGCTTTGCGGCTCTTTTATAAAGGGGCAATTTACCGGACCCGGGTCTGCCAGAAGGCCACGGCGGCGGCGGCGGCCACGTTCAGGGAATCAATGCCGGGAGCCATGGGGATTTTCACGATCAGGTCACACTGGTTCAGGGTCGCGTCGGTGAGGCCGGTATCCTCCGTGCCCAGGCACAGGGCCAGCCGGGGAAAGGCGGGCAGGCGCGGGTCCTCCAGGCTCCAGCAGTTGTCCTTGAGGGCCAGGCCCGCCACGGTGAACCCCGCTTCCTTCAGCAGGGGGAGGGCGCTTTCTCCCTCCGCCCGGGCCCAGGGCACCTGGAAAATGGACCCCATGCACACCCTGACCGCCCGGCGGTGCAGCGGGTCGCAGCAGGTGGGGGAAAGCAGGATGGCGTCGGCCCCCAGGGCGGCGGCGGAACGGAAAATGGCCCCTACGTTGGAGGGCTCGGTAATGCCCTCCAGCAGCGCCACCCGCCGGGCGTTTTGAATCACATCCTCCACCCGCCGGGGTGCGGGCCTGCGCATGGCGCACAGCACCCAGGAGCGCTGCAATTTAAAGCCTGTCAGCTGGGACAGCACGCCGTCCGTTCCCGTGTATACCGGGATGCCGGGACACTTTTCCATGATCTGCCGTCCCAGGGGCGCGTCCACGAACTTTTCCCGCATCAGCAGCGATATTGGCACGCAGCCCGCGTCCAGCGCGCTGTGGACCACCTTGGGCCCTTCCGCGATGAACACGCCCTTTTCCGGCTCCTGCCGGGAGCGCAATTGGGCGTCCGTCAAATGATAAAACAGGCCCGGCTCCCCGGCGGCCAGGTCGGTCAAGCGAATTACATCCACGATGGTTCTCTCCTGTCGTTGGTTTTTCAATCCGTATTGTAGCATGATTCTTTGAACGGTTCAACGGGAACGGCGTTTATCATGATTTTCCCTGCGTTTTTCCGGCCGACATGCATAAAAAAGGGTATGCGCGGGTTGACGATGCCAAGGGGGGAGCGGGAAAAGAAAAACCCCGGCAGCGCTTTATTGATGAAGTCTGGCCGGGGATAAAGGCAGGACGGAGGAACGATCTTAGGCGTTCCTCCGTCCGTTGTCTATCTGTCTATATGAGTTAATCGTCGTGGGTGAAGGGGCCGGGCAGCCCCTTCTTTTTCCTGTCCATCCAATCGTTGTACTTTTCTTCCGAGATCACATAATTGCTGATGGTGCGGGTTTCGCAGACGGCATTGGCGTCCACTTTGAAAAACGCGGTATCGATCACATTGCCTGTATAGTCGCTCACGATCCAGTAGCGGGACCAGAAGCCACGGTCCACGATGTATCCGCCGTTTACTTCGTTCAGTTCATCCAGCGTCAGTTCCTTCTTTTCCATTTCCATAGCAGTCATTTTTATATCCTCCATTGATCTTTCTTTATTTTCATGATCGTCAGCGTTCATCGCTGACACCTCTTTATACGCAGGCATTCAGGAGGTGGCAGGAAAAAGAAAAAAATTGGCTCAATATAGTTCAGTTATGGAAAGAAAACAGGAAAGCGAAAACAAGTTCTAAGTTCAAAGTTCTAAGCACAATCGTCTTGAAAAATGAAGCTTCTCATCGTATAATAGTAAGCGATGACTAACAAGTCATTTTCGCCCATCCTGCAGCGAAACGAAAGGTGGACGGCTGCAAGAAGGGCTTTCATTTCAGCCAGCGGTTAGTTAAGACTAACGAATATTCAGCAAATCCATCAAACAAGGAAAGCTGACACAGCAAGAAACTTGAAGGGATGATCGCCATCAAAGCCTTTTACACGCGTGAACAAAACAGAGCTTTCTTCCACTTTCTCAGTGGCCGGCATCCTGGTTTCATAACGACAGCAGCAATATCCTTGCGGTATCGCGGATTCCGGACTGCCTCAAAAAGCCCCGGCAGGATGCGGGCAAGCTGCTGATTGCGCTGGCCAAGGACGAAAAGCAGGTGTTTGCTTCTCCGGCGTTTGAACCGATGATTGAAAGCATCGTCCGCGTTGCCTGCGAAACAGTTTGTTTTCCAGCCTGCTAAAAAGCGGGATACGAGAGGAATATGATGATACGGATGATAAAGGAGGAGGGAATAAAATGGTAAAAGAGATCAACTGCGAAAAAACGAAGAAGCTGATGATCATCGGCATCATCGGATGCCTGCTGTATGTGGCGGGGGATTTTCTGTTCGCCGCAACCGGGAAAGGCCAGACCACCGAAACCATCGGCCTGTTTACCCGGGTGGCCTATCTGGATATGGCCACATGGCGGATGGTGGCCAGTATCCTGTGCGGCTTTGTCGGGACACTTCTGTATTACATGGGCTTTCATCAGATGTACAGGCTGCTCCGGATCCATGTGACTGCGGGCAAAGACCAGATCTGGGTCAGGCTGTTCCGGGCGGCGTATATCATGGGCACGGTGGCCTGGGCCTGGGTGCATGCCATGTTCATGACGGACGCGCTGATTTTTAAGTTTGTTTACCAGGCTTACGGCGACATGCAAACGGCGGCGGACATTGCCAACCGGGTGTTTTACGCCAACGCCCCGGGCATGGCAATCGCCTATATCGTGTGCGACGCGGGCCTGACCGTGATCATGATTGCCATGGTCTGGAAAAAAATCATTCCGCTCAAAAGCACCGGCGCCCGGATCCAGGCGACACTGTGCAATCCCCTCATGCTGCCGGGCATTGTGGGCAATCTGCTGGGGCTGCTGCCCTGGCCCGTCAATCAGCTGGATCACGGCACGGAGTCTTTCGGCCACGCGCTGGTGCTGCTGCTGGGCCTGGTTCTGCTGAACGGCATGCGCCGGGCAAAAGAAGTGGCGTGAAAGCAGAGGCTTCCAGGCGCATTGCCCTGCGCCCTGTTCTTTACTTTGCCGAAAAGGATACAAGCGGAAGGAAGAATGCGTATGTCCATGAAGAAGAGAAAAGCCGCATTGCTCTGCGGCATCCTGGGCTGCCTTTGTTATGGAGGCGGGGACTGGCTGATGATGTACGGCGATCCGGCATATACGGGCGCGCTTTCCTGGCTGACGGCGGGCGTGGCCGCTATCCCGCAGTGGCGCTTCAATCTGGCCATGGCGCTGGCCTTTCCGGGCATCGTCCTGTACGGCATCGCCTTGTTTGCCGTGCAGGGGTATATCAAAGCAGAAAAGCCCAGAAAGGTCTATCATTATCTGAACGCCTTCGGTCTGACGCCCTGGATCGCGCTGCATCTGTTCTATGTGATGATCCTGACGCTGTTTGCCTGGATGCATGGAAACGGATACGCGGCGGAAGCGCTGCCCGTTTGCGAAGGATTGTTTCATCAGCTCTCCTGGCTGGTGCCGGTGAGCGAAGGCCTGATGCTGCCGGTGGTTCTGTACTGGTTTTATCTGCAAATTGCCGGGAAGACGGTCTTTCCCAAATGGATGGCGTTCACGAACGTGCTGCTGATCTACGCCGTGCTGAAGGGCGTTTCCCTGCTGCTGCCCGTCAGCGCCTTTCGCCTGGGATTCACCAATGGCCTGATGAGCGAAAGCATGATCTTCTGGTTCGGGATCATGCTTGCGCGAAAAGAATAAACACGAAAAGAAATCAATGAAATGAGGTGTTATCATGGGACTGTTCAAAAATTATGTCAGCCAGACGCGGAAGCCGGAGGGCTTTCTGGGAAAGATGATGCTCAGCGGCATGAATTCCGGCCACGCCAAAATGGCGGACTGGGGCTTTGCCCATCTGCCGGCCATCACACCGGCGAAAGCGGTGGATCTGGGCTGCGGCGGCGGCCGCAACGCGGGCGAACTGCTGAAAATGTATCCGAAGGCTCAGGTGACGGCTATCGACTATTCCGAGCTGTCTGTGGCGAAGGCCAAGGAATACAACAAGGACATGATCGCCGCCGGGCGCTGCAAGGTGGAGCAGGGCGATGTGTCCAACCTGAAATTGCCGAAGGAAGCCTTTGATCTTGCCACGGCTTTTGAAACCATTTATTTCTGGCC
Source organism: uncultured Clostridia bacterium (assembly GCA_946626395.1). Lineage (GTDB taxonomy): Bacteria > Bacillota > Clostridia > Christensenellales > Aristaeellaceae > RUG563. The sequence continues at coordinate 2,533 of CAMOUF010000173.1, read as the reverse complement.
CGGGCTGGAAAAATGCTTTGCCCAGGTGGCCAAGGTGCTCAAGCCCGGCGGGATCTTCATGATCTGCAACGAATCCGACGGCACGGACGCAACCAGCCTGAAATTTGAGAAGATCATCGATGGGATGAAGAACCACACGGCGGAGGAGATCAAATCGGCGCTGAAAAAGGCGGGCTTTTCGGAAATCTCCTGCGACCATCATCCCTCGAAGCCGTGGATCACGGTGATTGCCAAAAAATAAAAGGATGTAAGCCGGTGAAGTCATGAAGATCTATGAATTTGGTCTGGAGCACGAAAAGACATTCGTCATGTTCCAGTGCGCGGCGGAGCCCTGGTGGGTATTCAAGGCCTCTGCGGAGGCCATGGCCCGGGATTATCATGTGTATCTGGTGATCGCCGACGGGCATGACGAAACGGGGACGGAGTTCGTATCCCTGGAAAAGAACGTGAAGGACGCGGCGGACGCCCTGCGGCAAAGAGGCGTTGCCCGGATCGAGGCCATGTACGGGGTTTCCATGGGCGGGGCCAGCGTCATCCGCTTCCTGGCCACGGAGGACATCCCCGTGGATCGGGCGATCATCGACGCGGGCATCACGCCCTATCCGTATCCGCGCTTTCTCTGTCGGCTGATCGCCGTCAAGGACTGGGTCATGATCATGCTGGGCACCAAGTCCATGCGGATGATGAAGCTGGCGGCCCCGCCGAACCGGTGGACGCCCCAGGGAGAGGACCCGGAGGAGCATTACCGAAAGATCTTTGACTTTGAGAAGCACCATTTCACACCCCGGACCATCTGGAATGTCTTTTGGTCTACCAACAATTATGCCATGCCTGATCCTGTGCCAAGGGTGAACACCCGCATTGCTTACTGGTGGGGTGAGGAAGAAAGAAAGGCGCGGAAGAATGACCTGGCCTACACCCGCAAGGCTTATCCGCAGACGATCCCGAAGGAGTTCCCGGGGCTGGCCCACGCGGAGCTTGTCTTGATGTTCCCGGAGCGGTTTTATCGGGAAGTGACCCGGTTTCTGTCAGAAGAATAAATGTACCTGTATGCGCTGAGCAGTCGTTACAACTCGGTATAACGTTACGAAAGCATAGTTCAAAAAACGCATAAAAGCCTAAGAAAACAGAAAAAAGATACAAATTTTCAGATATTCAGCAACCCCCTGTTTTCAGAAAAAAGCAGGGGGCTGTTGACAGTCTGGGGGACTTTCTCAAAACTCAATTTCCAAAATAAAGATGGCACGAGATGCTAACGAACTGTTTGGAATCTCATGCCATTTTTTATAAGCTTTCTTGCTTGGAAGAGCGCGTTGCAGCAAACGCTTTGCCGGATGACATTTTGGCTGTTTCTGCTGACATTTTGACCTTTTTCCCTTGCACTGCTGGGCTTTCTCTGCTATGATGGTTCCGTTGAAAGGAAGCGGTAGGTGCGCCGTTTCTCCTGAAAAAGAGCAATGGAGGGTACTATGAATTTTCGGGAATGGAAATACATGAAAACCAGCTTTACCGGCGTATCGCACACCACCCTGAATCCGCGGGGGCCGGGCGTGGTGCGCATTCATCTGGTGCCTCCGAAGCATCCGCTGCGGGAGCCGTCCGTCGCCATCCTGAACGGCCAGGACATCATCCCCGTGAACCCCAGCTGGACGGTGCTGCTGAACAACTTCATCAACCAGGTGAACCAGCGCCCCAATCAGCCGCTGGCCCAGGAAGACCTGGATCAGATCGTGGAGCGGACAGTCGAAGAAACCTGCCGCATTTTCCCCAAAACGCCCCGCAAAACCATCCATGACGACCTGGGCGTTATGCTTCGCGCACTGATGGACGTGGCCTATGGCCGGAAACCCGATACGGAAATCGGGTATCTCAGCTTGGGCGAATACGCGCCGAGCATGACCGCGCCGCACCGGATGGATCTGATGGTGTCCGCCATGACGAAGGACGGCCATTGGCACTGCAACCAGAAATGCCTGCACTGCTACGCTGCCGGTCAGCCCGAGGCAGAGGTGAAGGAGCTGACCACGGCGGAATGGAAGCGGGTGATCGACAAGTGCCGCCAGGCCAACATCCCGCAGCTTACCTTTACCGGCGGCGAACCCACCATGCGGGGCGACCTGGTGGAGCTGGTGGATTACGCCCAGTGGTTCGTGACCCGGCTCAACACCAACGGCGTGAACCTGACGGAGGACCTGGCCCGCGCCCTGTATGACGCCAGCCTGGACAGCGCGCAGATCACCTTCTATTCTTCCGTGGAAGCCGCCCACAACGCCCTGGTGGGCGCGCAGAATTACTTCAAGACCCTTGCCGGGCTGGAAAACGCTTTGAAAGCCGGGCTCAGCGTCAGCGTGAACACGCCCCTTTGCAGCCTGAATGCGAAAGATTATCCGGAAACCTTGAAATTCCTTCGGGATCTGGGCGTGGGATATGTGTCCTGCTCCAGCCTGATCCTGACGGGAAACGCCCGGGAACAGGGCAGCCAGGCCACCCAGCTGACCGAAACGCAGCTGATGGACACCCTCTCCGCCGCCGC
>CAMOUF010000172.1 GCA_946626395.1 uncultured Clostridia bacterium | reverse complement strand
CATGGAGCACCCCAAATGGGATTCGAACCCATGTTTCCGCCTTGAGAGGGCGGCGTCCTAGGCCTCTAGACAATGGAGGCAAATGGCTGGGGAACAAGGATTTGAACCTTGACAATACGAGTCAGAGTCGTAGGTGCTGCCGTTACACCATTCCCCATTAGCCTACGATTGAGGGCCAATCTCTCAACCGCAGGAATGATTATAGCAAACATTCATCCGCTTGTCAAGCACTTTTTTATTTTTTCTCAGTCCGCCTGCTGGGGCAGCACCACGGCGATGCGGGTGCCGATTTCCTCCCGGGAATATACGTCGAAATAGCCCTTGTGCCGCTCCACGATCCATTTGGCGATGCTCAAGCCCAATCCGGTGCCGCCGGTGGCCCGGGTGCGGGCGGGGTCGGAGCGGAAGAAGCGGTCGAAGATGTGCTCCAGGTCCTCCTGCTTGATGCCGATGCCGTTGTCCTGCACCTCGAAGCAGGGGTTGCCGTCCTTCCGGCGCACCCGCAGGGAAATCACCGCACCGGGGGAGGTATACTTGACGGCGTTGTCCGCCAGGATGCGGGCGGTCTGCTTGAGCATGGAGGCGTCGCCCATCACCGTCACCGGCTCCGGCGCGTCCAGCCGCCAGGCCCGGTCCGGGTGGATCATCCGGGATTCCTCGAACACTTCGCCCATCATCTGGGACAGATCAAAGCTCTCCATCACCAGCTGATTGCGCCCGTTGTCGCCCCGGGCCAGGAACAAAAGCTGCTCGATCAGCTTTTTCATGTGGGCGGATTCGCTTTGAATGGCGGTGATGCCCTCGTCCAGCACCTTTTCATCGTCCTTGCCCCAGCGCTGGAGCATATCGGCGTAGCCCTGAATCACGGCGATGGGGGTGCGCAGCTCGTGGGAGGCGTCGGACACGAAGCGGGTCTGCTCCTGATACGCTTGCTGGGTGCGGGACAAAAGATCGTTGATGGCTTCTTCCAGCCCCTGCAATTCCCGTTCGCCTGTGAGCACATGGGCGTCGGGGGCCAAGGGGCTGACGGTGCCCAGGGCGTCCTCCAGGTGATGGAGCTTTTCCGGGTCGAACCGGGCCTGGCTCAGCTCGATGGCGGTCTGGGCCATGCGCTCCAGGGGCTCCAGCAGGCGGCGGGAGGTGTCCTTGCCCACCCGGAACTGCAAAATCAGCAGCAGCGCTTCTGCCCCCAGCAGGCAGGGCACAAAGGCCTGGTACTGGATCACCAGCCAGCCGCAGGAAGCCATCACCGCCACCACCGCGTCCACCAGCCCCAGCAGCAGCACCGTGCGACGCATCCAATAGGCGTTGATGCGCTTGGCAATGGATTTTGCTCTCTTATCGTCCTTCATGCGTCATCCCTCAATACATAGCCCACGCCCCGCACGGTCTGGAGCAGCTTGGGCTCGAAGCCCTCGTCGATCTTGCCCCGGAGATACCGCACGTACACGTCCACCACATTGGTCTCTCCCAGGTAATCAAAGCCCCACACCTTTTCCAGCAATTGTTCCCGGGACAAAACGATGGTTTTGTTTTCCATAAAGAATTGCAGCAGGGAAAATTCCCGGCCCGTCAGCTCGATTTCCTTTCCGTCCCTTGTCACCCGATGGCGGGAAACGTCCACCTTGAGGCTGCCGCAGCTGAGCACCTCGGTTTCCTGCTTCTGGGCAGTCTGCTTGCGCAGGGCGGCGCGGATGCGGGCCAGCAGCTCTTCAATGGAGAAGGGCTTGGTCACATAGTCGTCGGCTCCCATGTCCAGGCCCGTTACCTTGTCCATCACCGCGTCCCGGGCGGTGAGCATGATCACGGGCACCTGGGAGGTTTTCCGCAGCCTGCGCAGCACCTCCAGGCCGTTGAGCCCCGGCAGCATAATGTCCAGCAGCAAAAGATCATAGCCGCCCTTTTCCGCTTTGTCCAGGCCCTCCCGTCCGTCAAAGGCCTTGTCCACCTGATAGCCCTCGTGGGTCAGTTCCAGCTCCACGAACCGGGCCAGCTTTTCTTCATCTTCCACCAATAGAATTTTCGTCATGGTTCTTCCCCTTTCCCGCCGCTCAGGGGCGTGTAGCCCGTTTGGTCGATCAGCCATTGCCCCTGGGGGCCGCAGATCCAATCCAGCAGCGCTTTGGTGTTTTCGTCCGCGTCGGAGCGGGTGACGGCGTAAAAGTACGAGGCCATGGGATAGGTTCCGTTTTCAATGGTTTCCCGGGTGGGGGGCACGCCGTTTAAGGCCAGGAGCTTCACATCGAAATCCTTCACCAGCTCAGTGCAGTAAAAGCGGAAGGAATAGCCCAGGGCGTTTTTGAAATTCTTGTAATCCGCCGTGGCCTCCACAATGGCCAGCATCCCGCCCATTTGGTTTTCCCTGGGCGCTTCCATCAATGGGGTATTGCCCATCAGGCGAAGCAGCGCCGTCTGGCTGCCGCTGCCCTCGCTGCGCTGAAAAGCCCGGATGCCCCCCAGGCCCGGAACGCCCAGCTGATCCCAACGGGTGGTTTTGCCGCTGTAAATATCCTGGATCTGGGAAACGGTGAGGCTGTCGATGGGGTTTGCCGGGTTGACGAAAAACACGAAGGCTTCCTTTCCAATGGGGGTGTACACCAGTTCCACGCCCTTGTCCCGGGCGTACTGCTTTTGCTCCTCGCTGGGGCCTGCCACGAAAATGATATCCGCGCTTCCATCCACGATGTTCCGATAGGCCCAGGCAGTGGTGCTGCAATCCAGATAAAGGTGTCCATCATCCCGGGTTCCGTCCGAAAAAGCGTCGGGAAAGGTGGCTTTGGCAAAAGCGGCATAAACGGGATACAGCGCCGTGGCCCCGTCCATCCGGGGCGGGTCCCCGGTCAGCCGGAGGGCGCTGGGCTCCGGCAGGGTATTTGCCAGGGAATTTTCTCTGAAAGGGGAATAGGTGTACACGTTGAATTTTTCCGGCACCCGGATGCTGTCTGTATAAGCGGCGTACCATCCCGTCCCAGCCCGTCCCCCAACAAGCAACACGAAAGTCAACAGCAGGGCCAGGGCCCGTTTCCGGTTCATCCTGCGCAGCAGCCACAGGGCCAGGAAGCCTTCCGCCGCCAGGGCGATGCCGAAATTCAGCGCTTTGTCGTACCAAGTTATTTCAAACAGCGACATAAACGCCGCTGTCAGCAGAAGCGCCGCGCCGTCCATGACCGCTGCGTGAACAGCCAGGGAATAATCCGCATTCCGTCGGGCGGCCATGATATTGAGCCCGATCAATAAAAGCAGCAGAAAACCCAGAACACCAAGAATCATCCCATTCTCCTCCTCCTGTCAGATGGCTGAAAAGCGCAGGAAGGCGCGGAAAGCATTCTCCCGCGCCTTTTGCACCCGCGTCCTGGTTATTCCACTTTGTTTTCGTGATCGTTCATGTGGATTTCCACAGCGGAGGCAGCCTTGTCCTGGGCCTTGCCCATGAAGTCGTTCACATTGCTCTTGATGTCCGGGCCCCGGAAGGAATACCGGGCTCCCAGGAACAGGCTGGCAAACAGCACCACCAGCACGATGAGCAGATAGGGCCACAGGATCAGCAGCAGCAGGGCCATCACCGTGATGGGCATGGCGAACAGTTCTTCCAGGGGCTGGCTGGGCAGGTTCTTGTTCCGGCGGCTGACCACCAGCTGATTGCTGTTGCCCTTCTGGATCAGCTTTTTCAGCAGCTCCCACATTTTCTTGAGCCCGTCTGAGAAGTCTGCCTTCACCTGGGCGCGGGAGGTTTGCTGGGCATCGGGGGCTTTCTGCTGGGTGGTGTATTCACCCTGAGCGCCGTTCACCTTGCCTTCGTTTTCCAGCAGCACCAGGGCGTCCAGAATGTCCCAGTTGCTGGCTTCCAGGGCCGCTTTGGCTTCTTCGTAGGAAACGTTCGCCTTGGCCCGCAGCTTTTCCACCATTTCATAATGATCCATCTTTATTTCCTCCTTGGCCTGTGGCCCTGTCTTTTTCTTTCGTTCCCCTTGGAACACCTATAATATAACACGGAAAAATGAAAAGAAAAGGGGTACTTTCATTAGAAAATCATGAGAAAATGAGCATGTTTTCTTAACCGCAATGATTGAAAGGTTTTTCTGGGATGGAGAAAACAAGAACGTATTTACAAGCAGAAAAAACACAGGCGAAGTCCGGCGCGGCATTGCGGACCGCACCTGTTTTTGGTATAATTTTCTTGTTGCATTTTTCTTTTATAAACCTATATGAGGAGGAGCCTATGCATCGAATGGGCGGGCCCATGGGCCGGGGATTCATGACGGAGGAAGAAAAGAAGAACAGGCCCAAGATAACCAAAGCGCTGCTTTTGCGCGTGTTTTCTTATCTGCGTCCTTACTGGAAGCAGTTTTTGCTGATCCTGGTCTGCATCGCGTTTTCTTCCTTGCTGGCGCTGTATCCCAATGTGCTCACCGGCCGCATCGTGGACGCCCTGGCCGAAAAGCAGGGGGTGGGTATTCTGCTCCGGCTGATCCTTCTGTCCCTGGCGGTGACCATCGGCAGCAGCCTGATCGGCGTTGGGCAGAATTATCTGAACAGTTGGATCGCCCAGCATATCACCTTCGATATGCGCAATAAAATGTATGCCCATTTGCAGCAAATGAGCCAGCGCTTTTTCACCACCAATAACCAGGGCGATATCATCACCCGCATGACCAGCGACATCGGCGGCGTCCAGTCCGTGATCACGGGCACCTTCACCTCCATCCTGTCCAACTCGATCACGCTCATTGCCGCCCTGGCGGTGATGTATCAGCGCAATTGGATGCTGGCCACCCTGGGGGTGCTGGTGATCCCCCTGTTCGTGCTGCCCTCCCGGCGGGCGGGCAAGACCCGGTGGGAGCTGACCCGGGAATCCCAGGAATGCAGCGATGAAATCAACGGCATATTAAATGAAACCCTGTCCGTCAGCGGGCAGATGCTGGTGAAGCTGTTCGGCAAGGAGCAATATGAGTACGACCGCTATAAGGCCGCCAACAGCCGCATGATCCGCCTGAACATCAAGGAGAGCATGGCGGGCCGGTGGTTCTTCATGGTCATTTCCGTGTTTTCCTCCATCGGGCCCATGCTGCTGTATCTGGTGGGCGGCATTCTGATGATGCAGTACGGCCAGGACCTGACGGTGGGCGATATCACGGTGATGGTGTCCCTGCTGGGGCGCATGTACGGCCCGGTGAACCAGCTGCTGAACATCCAGGTGGAGTGGATTCGCTCCATGGCGCTGTT
>CAMOUF010000171.1 GCA_946626395.1 uncultured Clostridia bacterium | reverse complement strand
GTGATCGCCATTTTGGTTGGCGGCATCCTGTGGGGCATTTTCGGCCATATCTGCACCACTGCCCAGGTCGCCGTATCCGTCAGCGAGGAAAAGAGCGTGGTTTATGTGCCCTATACCGCAATCAACCAGGCCCTGGACCAGGGCGTGGTGTCCGTGGATGGAGCAGATTTTCCCCTGCGCACGGATACCGACCTCGATATAACGGTCATCAGCGAGGCCACCTCTCCCCGGGTGGTGCTGGCCGGAAAGCTGAACATCGGCGATGTGGTATTTGAAGTGCCTGTGATCATTGATTTGCCGGCGGGCTGTTACACCGGCCAGGTGGTCATCGAGGACCTGCGGCCCATTTCCCTTCTGCTGCAGTGAGGGGGGTGAAGGAGCGTGTTTGGCAAATCCCAAGTGCCCAAGCCCATTGAGAAGGGCGTGGTGAAGGTGCCGGTGGTTATGCAGATGGAAGCGCTGGAATGCGGCGCGGCGTCGCTGACCATGATCATGCACTATTACAAAAAATGGATTCCTCTGGAGCAGGCCCGCACGGACTGCGGCGTATCCATGGCCGGCGCCAACGCCAAGAACATCATGATCGCCGCCCGCAGCTACGGCATGAAGTCCAACGCCTGGCGGGTGGAGCCGGAGGATCTGCTGGAGGAGGGCCCCTTTCCCAGCATTATCCATTGGGGCTTTAATCATTTCGTGGTGCTGTGCGGCTTCAAGGGCAAAAGCGCGGTGATCAACGATCCCGCCCGGGGTCGGGTCACGGTGGACTGGGAGGAATTTGACCGGGAGTTCACCGGCGTCTGCATCACCTTTGAGCCCACGGAGGAATTTGTTCCCTCCGGCAAGCCCAAATCCGTGTTTTCCTATGCCAAAGAGCGGCTCAAGGGCTCCGGCACGGCGGTGGCCTTTATGGTGCTCACCACCACCATTTCTTCTCTGATCGGCATTATCAGCCCCACCTTTTCCCGTACCTTCCTGGACCGGCTGCTTTCCGGCCGCAACCCCGAATGGCTGACAGCCTTCATGGCGCTGTTTTGCGTTGTGATCGTGCTCAGCGTGGTGGTGGGATGGATTTCCGCCGTTTATTCCCTGCGCATCCAGGGAAAAATGGCCTCCTATGGCAGCGCCTCCTATCTTTGGAAGGTGCTGCGCCTGCCCATGCAGTTTTTTACCCAGCGGCTGTCCGCTGATATTGCGGATCGCCAGGCCACCAACGCCACCATCGCCAATACCCTGGTGCGCACCTTCGCGCCGCTGGCCATTCAGGCGGCCATGATGGTTTTCTATCTGGCGGTCATGATCCATTACAGCCCGCTGCTGTCCCTGATCGGAGTGGGGGCCATTCTGCTGAACCTGGCTGTTTCCTCCCTTGTGACGGCCAGGCGGGTCAACATTACCCGGGTGCAGCAGCGCGACGCCGCCAAGCTCTCCTCCGCCACCATGTCCGGCATCAGCATGATCGAAACCATCAAATCCAGCGGCGCGGAAAACGGCTTCTTTGGCCGCTGGGCCGGGTATCAGGCCAGTGTGAACAGCCAGTCGGTGCAGTATACGCGGCTGAATCTGTTTCTGGGCACCCTGCCCTCCGCCATCACGGCGGTGGCGAATTTGGCAGTGCTGGGCATCAGCGTGATGCTGGTGGTGCAGGGCCATTTCACCGAGGGCATGGTGATGGCCTTCCAGAGCTTCCTTTCCTCTTTTATGGCCCCTGCCTCTTCCCTGATTTCCGCCGGGCAATCCATGCAGGAAATGATCACCCAGATGGAGCGGGTGGACGACGTGATGAGCTATCAGGAGGACCCCGCCTTTTCTCCCCGGGAAAAGAAGGAAGAATACCAGAAGCTGTCCGGCGCCATTGAGCTCAAAAATATTACCTTTGGCTATTCCCGCCTGGGCAAGCCATTGATCACGGATTTTTCCATGTCGGTAAAGCCCGGCCAGAAGATCGCCTTCGTGGGCCGCACGGGCTGCGGAAAATCCACCCTGGCCAAGCTGATTTCCGGGCTGTACCGGCCCTGGAGCGGGTCCATCACCTTTGACGGCGTGCCCATCGAAGACATTGACCGGGACGTGTTCATCGGTTCCGTCAGCGTCATTGACCAGGATATTACCCTGTTTGAGGACACGGTTTCCGAAAACATCAAAATGTGGGACGATTCCATCGAAGATTTTGAAGTGACCCTGGCGGCCCGGGACGCTGGCATTTACGACGACATCGTCACCCGCGACGGCGGCTTTTCCCACAAGCTGCTGGACGGCGGCCGGGATTTGTCCGGCGGCCAGCGCCAGCGGCTGGAAATTGCCCGGGCCCTTTCCCAGGACCCCACCATCTGCATTATGGACGAAGCCACCTCCGCCCTGGACGCCCGGACGGAGCATGAGGTGATCCGCTCCATCAACGACCGGGGCATCACCTGCATCATCATCGCCCACCGCCTGTCCACCATCCGAAGCTGCGATGAGATCATCGTGCTGGACAAGGGCCGCATCGTGGAGCGCGGCACCCATGAGGAGCTGTTCGCGCTGGGCGGCATGTACACCAGTCTGGTCAGCAACGAGTAAGGGGGCGAAAAAAAGTGGGTTGGTTTGACGAACAAATCGAATTCCGAAAAAAACACGAACGGGAACTGCTCAGCGACTCCTTTGAAAACATCGCCCGCTCCATTACCGGGCGGAAAATCACCTCCTCCTTCAAGGATCAGGCCGATGTGAGCGACGCGGTGTCGGGCCTGCTCCAGCATTTTGGCATCAAGGAGCGGGAGGTGCCCCCCACCATCAAGGGGCTGGAGGACAGGCTGGATTTCCTGCTTTCCTCCACCGGCATCCTGTATCGGGAAATCATCCTGACCAAGGGCTGGCACCAGGACGCCATGGGGCCCATGATCACCTCCCTCAAGGAAGAGGGCACGGTCATCGCCGTGCTGCCCTCGGACATGGGGGGCTATGAATATGTGGACCCCCGCACGGGAAAAAAAATAGGGGTAAATGCCAAAGAAGAAAAGCGGATCAGCAGCGAAGCCCTGTGCTTTTACCGCCCGCTTCCCATGCGGGAGCTGAAGCTCAGGGACCTGATCAGGTATATGATGAGCTGCCTGACCATGCGGGATCTGGTCAGCTTCGGCATCGCCTCCCTGGCAATCGTGCTGGTGGGCATGCTCACGCCCCGGCTCAATCGGGTTTTGATGGGCACCGTGGTGGACACCGGCAGCATGCAGCTGCTGGCCGCGGTCATGTCCTTCCTGCTGTTTGCCACCATCGGCAGCGTGCTTTTGTCCATCATTCGCTCCCTGCTGCTGGCCCGCATCCGGTATAAGCTGAATATCAACGTCAGCGCCGCTACCATGATGCGGCTGCTGTCCTTGCCCGCGACCTTTTTCAAGGATTATTCCGCGGGCGAACTGAACCAGTACATCAGCTATATGGATTCCCTGTGCTCCACCATCGTGGATTCCCTGTTTTCCACCGCCGTCACCGGCGTATTCTCCCTGGTGTATCTGACCCAGATCTTCGCCTTTGCCCCCAGCCTGGTATGGCCCAGCCTGATCGTGACGCTGGTGACCCTGGCCGTGAGCATGCTGTCCGCAGCGGTGCAGATGCGCATCGACAAAGAAAAGATGGTGCATACCGCCAAGGAGCGGGGCCTGGTGTTTTCCCTGATCAAGGGCATTCAGAAAATCCGCCTGAGCGGCGCTGAGAACCGGGCCTTCTTTAAGTGGTCCCAGCTGTACACCAAAAGCGCGGAGCTGACCTTTAACCCCCCCGCCGTGATCCGCCTGGCCACGGTGATCACCACCGGCGTGTCCCTGACCGGCACGGCCATCATGTATTTGATCGCAGTGAAAAGCCAGGTCACCGTGGCGAATTATTACGCCTTCAATTCAGCCTACGCTTACATTTCATCGGCCTTTTCCTCCCTGGCCTCCATGGCGCTCTCCGCCGCTTCCATCAAGCCCATCATCACCCTGATCCAGCCTTTGCTTTCCGCCCAGCCGGAAACCTCCGACACCAAGGAAACCATTACCCTGCTGTCCGGCAGCATTGAACTGGCCCACGTCACCTTCGGCTATGACCCGGAGGCCAAGCCCCTGTTCGACGATTTCAATCTGACCATTCCTCCCCGGCAGTACGTGGCCATCGTGGGCAAAAGCGGCTGCGGAAAATCCACCCTGGTGCGGCTGCTGCTGGGCTTTGAAAAGCCCTCCCGGGGCGTGATCTATTACGATAAAAAGGATTTGCAGACCCTGGACGTGCGCTCCCTGCGCCGCCAGATCGGCACGGTGATGCAGGACGGACGGCTGTTCTCCGGCTCCATCTTCGACAACATCGTCATTTCCGCGCCTACCTTAAAGCTCCAGGACGCCTGGGACGCCGCGGAAATCGCGGGCATCGCCGAGGACATCCGGGATATGCCCATGGGCATGAACACCATCCTCCAGGATGGGGGCGGCACCATCTCCGGCGGCCAGCGCCAGCGCCTGATGATCGCCCGGGCCATCGCGCCCAGGCCCAAGGTGCTGATCTTTGACGAAGCCACCTCCGCGCTGGACAATATCACCCAGAAAAAGGTGTCCGAGGCCCTGGACAAAATGAAGTGCACCCGCATCATTATCGCCCATCGCCTGTCCACCATCCGCCATTGCGACCGCATCCTGGTCATCGACGGCGGCAAGATCGCCGAGGACGGCACCTATGAGGACCTGATCGCCCGCAAGGGCATCTTCGCCGAGCTGGTGGAGCGCCAGCGCCTGAGCACCAACGATTGATGCTTTTCCCCTGATTCAAACACAAGAAGCGGCCATGTCCTCGTTCTGGAATTTGAAGGATACGGTCTGGCTTTCGCCGGATTGGAAGGAAAGCTGAAATAGCAGGCCATATCAAATGAAAGGCTCATACGCGCCGGATCGTATGTTTATCCGAAGCGTATGAGCCCATTTATTTTGTCTTTCATCCGATCATGGCCTGGCTTTAGGAACAATGAAGCCCATGGACAGACCGTGCGGAAGGATATTATTTTTTCTGGAAGGGACGCGCCAGGATTTCCCCGGCGTCCACGTTCAGCGCCTTGGTGGGGCACACCTGGAAGCAATAGCCGCAGCCGATGCATTTGTCCGTTTTGCGTGCTTTCCGATCAACGATTTCAATGCCTTCCTGCCAGCAAACGTCCACGCAGCGGCCGCAGCCGATGCACTTTTCCGTGTCCACCTGGCACTGCTGGTAGGCGTCTCCCAGGGCGTTCTGACGGGCTTTGGCAAAATCTCCCGGCATGTTGAACAGCTGCAGGGCATCCCCTTTCAGGCTGTCCATATCGGGATAGCCCGCCTGATCCATCCATTTGTTCAGGTCGCTGATCACTTTCCTGCAGGCCATTGTTCCGCCGGAGCAGGCAAGGGCCCCCAGCTGCACGCAGTCGCTGCCCGCCATGATGAACCGCGCGGCCTGGTCAAAGGAGAATACGCCGCCGCCCGCGTACATGGGCAGAGTGATGCCGTTATTTCTGCCTTCCGCCACAGCATAGCACACGATCGGGTTCGCCTGGGTGCCGCCGTAGCCCGAGCCGGGACGGGGCTGGGTGCGCCGCCAGTCCAAATCCATATAGAAGGCTTTCCAGCGGGCGGTGGGCCCGACCGCGTCAGCGCCGCTGAACTGGGCAGCGCGCATGGACGTGAGCACATCGCAGCCCTCCACCGCCAGCTTGACCATTACCTTGACGGAAGCGGGGGCGGCCTGACGGATCATGGCGGTGCAGTGGCGCACCAGCTCATAATAATCAAAGATCCGGTCCTTGGCCACGGCCACGCCGGGGGTATTGAAATGCAGCTCCAGGGCGTCGGCCCCTGCCAGGGAAAGCTCCTTGGCCTGCCGCACCCAATCCTTTTCCCAATCGCCGCCCTTCACGATATCGCTGTAATGCCCCACGGACACCCACAGCTTGATATCAGAATCCAGCTCCCGGCGCTCCTTATTTACTTCTTCGCAGTATTGCTCCAGGGTG
>CAMOUF010000170.1 GCA_946626395.1 uncultured Clostridia bacterium | reverse complement strand
CGTTGGTGTCCACGCACACGAACTTGCGCTTCTTTTCCACGTCGGTGATGACGTAGTTGATGGTGACCTCCGCGGCGGTACCGGCGGTGGTGGGCACGGCAATGGTGAACACGGCGTGCTTCTTGGTGGGGGCCACGCCCTCCAGGGAGCGCACGTCGGCAAATTCAGGATTGTTGATAATAATGCCGATGGCCTTGGAGGTGTCCATGGCGCTGCCGCCGCCGATGGCTACGATGCAGTCCGCTTGGGCCTTTTTAAAAGCGGCTACGCCGTTCTGCACGTTTTCGATGGTGGGATTGGCCTTGATGTCGCTGTACATATCATAGGCAAAGCCAGCCTTTTCCAAAAGATCGGTCACCTTTTTGGCTACGCCGAATTTGATCAGGTCGGGGTCGGTGGCGACGAAGGCCTTTTTGCAGCCATGAGAGGTCAACTCGGGCACGATGTTTTCGATAGCGCCGTGGCCATGATAGGATACAGGATTGAGTACGATGCGGTCAGCCATGGGAATCTCCTCCTTTTATTTATGCTGCTCAGCGGATTGAAAAAGCAAATTGCCCGCCGGGCAGCTTCTTGGATATATTTGTTTTTTTCTCCGTTTTTCCCGAATATCCTGCATGGATTTTTCCTGCTGTTGATTTTAAATTGCAACGATCCAATCGATCCTTGAAAAAAACACTTTAAACGAATAGGCAATAGGCAATAGGCATTAGGCAATAGAACGAGAGCTTAGAGCGAAGAGTTCAGATATTTTTGCCGTTCCAAGTCTGGATGCGTTGTTTGTGTCCTTCTATATTCTCTGTACTCTGAATCCTGCACACTGCACTCTTTCTACTATTGCCTATTGCCTAATGTCTATTGCCTGGTGATTGAAAGCGTTCTTTATCTGACTGCTTTAAAGCAAATGATAATAGGGGCAGATGTTATCATACCGCCCGTCCTTCATCCTGAAGCCGCCAGGGATCACGCCCAGGGGAACGAAACCCAGGCGCTCGTACAAATGCCGGGCATGAACATTGCTTTCCACCACGGCGTTAAACTGGAGAATCCCAAAGCCGTAGGCCTTCGCCTGAACCAGGCAGTCCTTGACCAGCGCTTCGCCGATGTGCTTTCCCCGGGCAGCGGAGGCGACGGCATAGCTGGCGTTGCAGATATGGCCGCAGCGGCCGATGTTGTTTGGATGCAGGATATACAGCCCCAGCACACTTCCGTTTTCATCGGCCACAGCAGTGTAGGTTTGGGAGGCGAAAAAGTCCGCTCCGGTGTTTATCGTCAGGCATTCTTCCTGGGGAAAGGCGATTCCCTCCTCCACCACTTCATTCCAAATACTGATCATATCCTGCAGGCCCTGGGCGTTGTATTCCCTAATGGTCATGGGCATTCTCCCTTCATTCCTTTTTTCCGTAACCGTTGAACCAGGCCCTCTCCTCAAAGGCCAGTTTTTTGGGCGCTTTAAGCGCTTCCTCCCCGATGCCAACGGGCAGGAAGCAAACCAGGGAAAGCTCCTCCGGGACGCCCAGAATGCGGGCCATTTTGTCACAAATCCTGTCCCGGTCGGTGATGTGGCCCTCGTACCAGCAGCTTTGGTATCCCAGGTCGGTGATGGCCAGCAGCATATTTTCAATGGCCGCCCCGTAATCCTGCACGGCAAAGCACCGATCCCGGTAGGCGATGATGGGCTGAGAGAGAACACAGATCATGGCCGGGGCGGTTTCGCCCACCGGCGGGTCGATCACGGCGCGCAGGCGGGACAGCAGCAGGGGATCGTCCACGGCGATCAGGCGAACGGTCTGCTTATTGCAGCCGGAGGGCGCTGCCAGCCCGGCTTCCATGATTTTGTTTAGATCCTCCCGGGGGACGGGGGTGGGCCTGTATTTGCCGCGATAGCTGCGGCGGGAAAAAATCGCCTCCAGAGCGGTCATGCCGGTTCCCTTCTTTCTGTATTTTTTCTTATCCTTCCTTATTATAATGCACGGCGCAGCTCCGTGTAAAGAAAAAATAACACAGAGCACAAACGAAATGCGAATGCCACAGAATTGTCATTGAAAAATCGTCGAAAAGCGTATATAATAGACGAAGCAATAATCAGGAAGGGAGGATGCGCCGTGGACATGGAGGTAAACCTGGGCGATGTGATCCAGACCCGGAAGCCCCACCCCTGCGGAGGGGATATTTGGACGGTGATCCGCACGGGGGCGGATATCAAGATCAAATGCCAGGGCTGCGGGCGCATTGTGATGCTGGACCGTCAGGTGTTTTTAAAGCGCCGGAAAAAGACGATCCAGTCTGCCGCCCTTCCGGAAGGAGAGAAGAAAGAATAGCCATGCAGACAGAAAAAAAGCCCGCCGAGCAATCCTCCGCGTTCTCCCGTTTTTGGGCCTGGCACAAAGAGCGGAAGGCCAAGGCGAAAGAAAAAGAAAAAAATAAAACCGTTCCCCAGAAAATTATGAGCTGGGTATGGACCATCGTGGCCGCGCTGGCCATCGCCCTGGCCGTGCATATGTTCATTGGCGAGCCTGTGCGGGTGGACGGCACAAGCATGACCAATACATTGCAGGACGGGGAAATCGTTTGGTCCTCCCGCTGGGCGTACCTGACCGGCAATCCTCAGCGGAATGATATCGTGATCTGCCGCTATCCCGGCCGGGTCAATGAAACCGGCGTGGGAGCCGTTGATTTCAGCGCCGCTCTTTCCCTGAATTTTTATACGATTTTTGTGAAGCGCCTGGTGGCCCTGCCCGGCGATTATGTGCAGATTTCCGACGGCCATCTGTATGTGAACAATGAATTGGTGGAGGACCCGGAATTCATGGCCAGCGTGCCCCGGGATTATCCTCTGCGCCTCCTGGGCGAGGATGAATACTTCGTCATCGGCGACAACCGTCTCCATTCCCACGACAGCCGCTACAGCGACGTGGGGCCCATTTCCCGGGACGCGCTGCTGGGCAAAGTGACCTATGTGCTTTTGCCCTGGGGCAATCACCGGGCGCCGAAGTAAGAAGGGGAGGCTGAGCAGATGGATACCGAAAAGAAACAGGAAAGCATGTTTGCCCGCTATCGGGCCTGGCGCAAAAAGCGTAAGGAAATCGCCAAAGAAAAAGAAAAGCAAAAGACGATTCCGCAAAAAATCTGGAGCTGGGTGGGAACGCTGCTGCTCGCCGTGGTTCTGGCAATGGCATTCAGGATGTTTATCGCGGAGCCCATCCGGGTGGACGGCACCAGCATGACCAATACGCTGCAAAACGGAGAAGTGGTGCTGGCCTCCAAGATTTCCTATTGGGCCGCTTCGCCCCAGCGCAACGACGTGGTCATCTGCCGTTACCCCGGACGGGTAAACGAGCGGGGCAATAAAGCGATCAATTTTACCGCTGTGGTGGCCATGGATGTGTATACCGTGTTTGTGAAGCGGCTGGTGGCCGTGCCCGGCGATACCGTGCAGATCACTGATGGAAAGCTGTATGTCAATGGCGAACTGGTGCCCGACCCGGAAAAGATGGGCAGCGCGCCCATGGACTTTGGCCCCCTGCAGCTGGGGGAGGATGAATATTTTGTGATGGGCGATAACCGCTATTCTTCCCACGACAGCCGTGCCAGCGACGTAGGGCCTATTTCCCGCAGCGCTATTATGGGCAAGGTCACCCGGGTACTGTTGCCGCTGAACGCCTGGCGGGGCGTAAAATAAAGGCTCAATATAAAAGTTTGTGGGGGAAACCGCTCTTTGGATGCCAAAGAGCGGTTTCCCCCACACCCCCTTCCGAGAAAGCAATAAAGGATTCAGTAAATGCATTCTACCTTCTTGGTTAATTTCGAAACATAATAAAAAGGAATATATTGGAATTCACCACAAGATTTTGTATTGATTCTCTTTTTTTATACAATTTATGAATATATTATAAATTTCCTTTTATCAGCCCGGCCAATCAAAATCTTTTGGAGCAAACGGCTTGTATTTTGCCTGATTATCTGATAAAATAGAAAAGGTGCGTGATTCGACATGCGAATATACCAGGTACAAAATTTTTGAAATTATAGGGGGAACCGACATGGCAGATTACCAATCCGAAAACATCCGCAATATCACCCTGATCGGTCACGGCAGTGAAGGCAAGACCACTTTGACCGAAGCGATGCTCTATGCCGCCGGTCATGTGGATCGCCAGGGCAAGGTGGAAGACGGCGCCGCTACCACCGACTATGATCCCGAAGAAATCAAGCGCCATATTTCCATCAGCGCCGCCGTCGCCCCGGTTGAATGGAAAAAGACCAAGATCAACGTCATCGACGTACCCGGATATTTTGACTTTATCGGCGAAATGATGGGTCCCCTGCGCGTGGTGGAAACCGCGGGCATCGTGGTGGGTGCCGTCAGCGGCCTGACCGTAGGCGCTGAAAAAGCCTGGGCCTACGCCAAGAAGAATAACGTGTGCCGGATGTTCATCGTCAACCGCATGGACACTGAAAACGCCAACTATATGAAGGTCGTGGAGCAGCTGCGGGACAAGTTCGGCTCTTCTGTTGTGCCGATGCTTCTGCCCATGGGCCAGGGCGCGTCCTTTAAGGGCGTGGTCAATGTGCTGGAAAACAAAGCCTATGAAGGCACCGGCAAGGCCCTCAAGGAAGTGCCCGTGCCCGGTGACATGGCCAGCGCCATCTCCACCGCCATGGAAGAAATCACCGAAGCTGCCGCCGGCGCCGACGACGAATTGATGATGAAATACCTGGAAGGCGAAGAGCTGACCCATGACGAGATCCTCTCCGGCTTCCGCGCCGGCATGCAGAACGGCACCATCGTGCCTGTGGTGGCGGTGTCCGCCGTGACGGGCGTGGGCGTTGCCAAGATGCTGGACGTGATGAGCGTATACCTTCATTCTCCCAAAGGCTCCAAAGCCGAAGGCGTCAACCCCAAGAACAATGAAAAGGCCGAGCGCGTGTGCGACAATTCCGCTCCCTTCTCCGCCTTCGTGTTCAAGACCGTGGCCGACCCCTTCGTGGGCAAGCTGAGCCTGTTCCGCGTGATGTCCGGCTCCATTACCCCCGCCACCGCCCTGTACAACGCCAACGCCGACAAGGCTGAAAAGGCGGGCGGCCTGTTCGTGATGCGGGGCAAGAAGCAGACCAGCGCCCAGCAGCTCTTTGCCGGCGACATCGGCGCGCTGAGCAAGCTGCAGTTCACCAACTCCGGCGACACCCTCTGCGATGCCTCCTCCCCCATCCAGTATCCCGCCATCGACTTCCCCATCCCCTGCATCTCCAAAGCCATCTCCGCAGCCAAGCAGGGCGAAGAAGACAAGGTATTCTCCGGTCTGTCCCGCCTGCAGGAAGAAGATCCTTCCATTAAGGTGGAAAAGAACACCGAGACCACCGAGACCCTCGTTTCCGGCCAGGGCGAACTGCACCTGGACGTGATCCGCAACAAGCTGGCCAGCAAATTCGGCGCCCAGGCCAACCTGAACGATCCCAAGATCCCCTACCGTGAAACCATCCGCAAGAAGGTCGCCTGCCAGGGCCGCCACAAGAAGCAGTCCGGCGGACACGGCCAGTTCGGCGACGTGTGGATCGAGTTTTCCCCCATCGGCGACACCAATATCGACTTCGAGTTTGAAGACGCCGTCGTGGGCGGCGCGGTGCCCCGGAACTTCATTCCCGCCGTGGAAAAGGGCCTGCGCGAAAACATCCGCAAGGGCGTTCTGGCCGGGTATCCCATGGTGGGCCTGCACGCCAAGCTGTACGACGGCTCCTACCACCCCGTGGACTCCTCTGAAATGGCCTTCAAGACCGCTGCCCGCATCGCATACAAGAAGGGCTGCATGGACGCCAGCCCCGTGCTGCTGGAGCCCATCATGCACGTGGAAGTGTTTGTTCCCGATGAATACATGGGCGACATCATGGGCGACAT
>CAMOUF010000169.1 GCA_946626395.1 uncultured Clostridia bacterium | reverse complement strand
TATCAGAGCTGCGCCACCGCGGCGGGGCTGGCCGGCGGGCCCAAGGATTGCCGCTTTGCCTGCCTGGGCCTGGGCGACTGCATGGATAAGTGCGCCTTCGGCGCCATCCATATGGAAAATGGCATCGCCCATATTGACCCTGATAAGTGCACCGCCTGCGGCCAGTGCGTCAAGACCTGCCCCCGCAGCGTGATCAAGCTTTTGCCCCTGTCCTCCAGCGTGATCGTGCGCTGCCGCAACAGCGACACCGCCCGTATGGCCCGCGCGGTGTGCATGGACGCCTGCATCGGCTGCGGCCGCTGCAAGAAGGAATGCCAGTACGAAGCCATTACCGTGGAAAACGGCTTCGCCCACATTGACCCCGACAAGTGCACCCGCTGCGGCTCCTGCGCCGCCGTGTGCCCCTGCAAGTGCATCACCATCGGCTAAAGAATGATAAAACCAGGAGATCCGGGGGAATCCGTTTTCCCCGGATTTTCCTTTGAGGGGGAAAACAAATGAGCGGCAGCTTGCTGGAAACCACCGTGAACACCCGGGATATCGGAGGCTATGTGACCCTGGAGAATAAAATCATCGCTCATGATAAGATTTATCGCAGCGAAGCGCAGCTTGATCCCAGCGAAAAGGATATCGCCTTTCTGCGGGCCAAGGGCATGACCACCATCATCGACATGCGAACCAAAGAAAGAACGCTGCAAAAGCCCAGCGGATTTGCGCAGCGACAGGGGTTTGATTATTTCAATTATCCTATTGAGGCCGGAAGCAGAATCCCGGAATCGGTAGAGGCGGTTCCCGGCGCTTATATGAGCATTGCCAACGATGGAAACATGAAGCAGATTCTGAAAACCATCGCCGGAGCCCAAAGCGGCGTGATGTACAACTGCACCGCCGGAAAAGACAGAACAGGGGTTCTGACCGCCATCCTGCTTCTGCTCTGCGGCGTAAAGCAGGAGGATATCATCGCGGATTATATGCGCACCAAGGAAAACCTGCAGGATCAATTCCGTGCTATTGCCCAGCAGTATCCGCAGGTCAATATGGAAATCGTCATTCCCCGGCCTTCCTATCTCATCGATTTTATGGAATTGTTTGAAAAACAATATGGAACCGCGGAACAGTATATGCTGAAGATCGGCCTGAGCAGAGATGAAATCCATCAAATCAAAAGCAAGCTGCTTGATGCATAAAACCCGCAAGCAAAAAAAGCAATGCGTCCTTTTCGGGATACATTGCGTTTTTTGTTGCAATACGATTATTGCGTCTCAGGCCTTCTGCCATTCTTCCGCCTTGGCAGCAGAGATGCGCTTGATGGTCTCTTCCGTATAGGGAGACTTTTCGCCGCCGTTGCCATACAGGAACAGCTTGCCGTCCTGGGTCTTATACAGGCTTTCTTCGTAGCCGGCAGGATCGCCGAACTCGCCGAAAACCTTCTTCTGAACCAGTTCAGAAGCTTCTGTATCGTATTCAACCTTGCAAATTACCTTTTTCATTGCTTGCCAGAATCCTTTCATTGCCGCGGCCCATAGGGCCGTTTGCTTTGATATTGTGCGGTTTCCCAGCACACGCATATCATATCACAGGAGCATAATGAACACAATGTTATTTAAATGCCTAATATTTGCCAAATACGGCATATATGCCTATTTTTCGCCTATTTTTCCATTTTGTGGATCAGTGCTGCCGTCGTATGCTGAGCCAGCATGGAAAGAAACTCTGCGTTGGTGGGCTTTCCCCGTTCCGAATCCACAGAATATCCGAACAGAATCTGGATGGCGTTCAGGTTTCCATGCAGCCAGGTATATTCCACTGCCGTGCGAATGTTTCGTTCCACTGCCTTGGGCGAAGCGCCCCGCTCCTTTCCCAGCAAAGGATAAAGCTGTTGGGATAGATTCTCCCCCAGCTGAGGCGCGCAGGCCAGCATGGACGCCGCCCGGCCAATATATTCTTTCCCCTTGAGGCCATCTTTTATTCCCAGCATTTCCACATATTCTGAAGCAATTTGATCCCGTACTTTTTCCCAGGGAGCGGACAATCGCGGCAGCGGTGTTTCCGCCGTTTGCCGGGCTTGCAGGATCAATTCCGCCGGAGGGCATGGAGCATGCACTGCCCTGTCCGCGCCGCACTGCAAAGCCATCGTCAGCCAGCTTTCCTCCCGTCCCAGATACAACGCCCGGGGCGGCGCAGGCATCCGTTTACCCAGTCTGCCCAGCAGCGCCAGCGGGTCGCACCCCTGCAATACGCCGTCCAGGATCAGCAAATCAGGGCACAGAGACAGAATGTCTGCTTCCGTCTTTTCGCCATTGCTGCTGCCGATGACGGTAAAATCCGCGTCGCCGGTGAGCGCCGCTTCGTACCGCAGGGGCTCCATAGCGGCTATATAGGTTCTCCAGGGCTGCATCAGGCTTTCCCCCGCTTTTTTGCTCCTCTGTGCCAAAGGGCCGTCACCAGCACGGAAGAAATGGTGATGGCCATGGCAATACCGCAAATGCCCAGCAGCGTAGCAACGCCGGTCTGGACCGCCTGGCTGTAGCGGCCTTCCGCCGCAAAGCGCATGGTTCGGTACAGGCCCACGCCGGGCACCAGGGGAATGATGGCACCCGTGACAAACAAAGTCGCCGCCCGCTTCATGATCCGGGCGGACACCTCGCACAGAATGCCGATGGCCAGGGTGGCCAGGAAATAGCCCAGGGTGGTTTGATGGAGCAGAAGGAAAATAGAATAGCCCAGCATCCCGATCAGGGAGCTGACGGGAATGGTGTTTTTCGGCTGCTTGAGCAGCACGGAAAAGCTGGCCGCCGCAATGCCGCAGGATAAAAGCTGAATCCACCAGCTCATAAGCCCACCCCTCCCCACATGCTCAGCGTCAGGCCGATACCGGCTGCCAGCATCATCACGGACAGGATCGCTTCCCCCAGCCTTGCCCCGCCGGATACCAGGTCGCCCCGGATGGTGTCCCGCATGGCGTTGGTGGTAGCCAGGCCGGGCAGCAGGGGCATGATGGCACCGGCGATGATGGGCTCCACATGTGCTTCCTTCAGCACCAGGGTGCCCACCAGAGCCAATAGCGTGGTCAGGGCCCCGGCGATCATGCTGGAAATCAGGGGCGGCACACGCATACGGCTCAGGGGCGTCAGCACCCACTGCACCAGGGCCCCGCAAAAAAAGCTGATGGCGAAGTCATACCAGCTGCCCCCCAGCATCACGGTAAAGCAGGCGGCGGTCACGGCGCTGGCAGCGATCATCGCTCCCCGCTTTTCTTTCCGGGGCCGCTTGATGTCCGTCAGGGCCTTCAGCGCTTCTTCGGCGTTCATGCGCCCGTCAGCCACCATGCGGGAAACATTGTTGCATTCGTCAATGCGGGATAAATCCGTATTTCGGCTGTGCACCCGCACCAGCCGGGAAATGGAGGCGTCCTCTTTTAAAGTCAGCGTCAGCATCAGCCCGGTGGGCAGCGCCAGCACATCCACCCGGGGAATGCCCAGGCCCTGCGCCATCCGCTCCACCGTTTCTTCTGCCCGATAGGTTTCCCCGCCGCTTTCCAGAATGATCTGCGACGCAAGGCACACCGCGTCCAGCGTCGTGGTAATGGAATCCATGCCCTGCTTCCTTCCTTTTATTTCGGTTTGACTGCATCATAGCACAGGAAAGAAAGGATGTAAAGAAAGAGTTTTTAAATCAGTGAGGATTTAGGAATGAGGAGTTAGGAGTTGAAAATTGTTTATGCGCGAAGCACACACTATTAACTCCTCACTCCTAACTCCTCACTCCTAACTGATTGAAAGCGTTCTAAAACCGATCATGACCGAACAGTTTTCTATTTCTTCTTATAAACCACCGCCGCCGCGCACAGGGACACGCTGTCCGCGCCGCTCTTTAGCAGCGCTTCGGCGCAGGCCTGGGCGGTGGCCCCGGAAGTGCGCACGTCGTCCAACAGCAAAACGCGAAAACCGGCAGGATCTTTTTGACAGGCGAAAACGCCGCGGACGTTTTCCTGCCGCTCTTTGCGGTCAGACAGGCTTTGAGGACGGCGGTATACATTTCGGGAAAGCAATTCCAAAACAGGAATGCCCGTTTCCTCCGAAAGGGCGCGGGCCAGCAGCAGCGATTGATTGAAGCCCCGCTGCCGAAGCCTGCGCGGATGCAGCGGCACCGGACATATGCAGTCAAAATCCCGTTGATTCAAGGCCCGGGCCATGGCGGTGGACAAGAGTGGCACTGCCTCCTCACAGGCGTTGAATTTCAGCTGATGGATCAGGCGGCGGGAAACATCCGCATAGATATAAGGCGCGTATACATTTTTCAGGCTCCTCATCATGGGCGAGCGGCAAAAGGCGCAGGGCTTTCCTTTTTTCAGGGGCTGTAAACACCTAGGACACGCCCCGTCCGGCACCGTTTCCCGTTTCAGCTTTTCCGTGCAGAAAGGGCACAGGCAGGTATCCTTATCCGCCCGCCGGGGATCGCCGCAGGAAAGGCAGCAGCCTGCCCGGGGAAACAACGTTTCTTCCGCAAACCGCGCAAGCCTGCGCAGATATTCTTTCCCTTTTTTCAGCATCCGTTTCCCTCCTTCCCATGAATTGATTATACAATAAAATAGGATTGCCGTGCAACTCAAGCCGGTGATTCCCTCCTCCTTTTTGCACACTTTTTCATTAAATTTCATTTTCAAGCATCAATGAGAAAAAAATGGAAACCGCGCCGGAAAATAGACCGGAAGCCTTGACACGATTGTATAAAAATTGTATTATATGCCTGTATACAATTTCGGTCCGAGGAGGAATTTCCGTGTCTTTTCAATCCTTCGATAACAGCCTGGAAAGCCGTCCAATCCGGGATATCGCTTATGAACAGCTCAAGCACGCCATTATTACCGGCCAGATTCCCGCGGGCTCCCGCATCGTGGAAACCATTTATGCGGATCAGCTGCATATCAGCCGCACCCCCCTGCGGGAAGCCCTGCGGCGGCTGGAGCGGGACGGACTGGTGGAATATGTGCTGCACCGCGGCGTGGTGGTCAGGGCCTTTACCATCGAGGATATCGACGAAATCTTTACCATCCGCAACGCCATGATGATGCTGATCCTGCCCTCCATTATCGCTAACGTGACCGACGAAAAAATCAAGGAACTGCGGGATATTTTAAAGCAGATGGACACGGAATACGAGCGGGCCGACGCCGATGCCCTGGCCATCAGCAACCGCCTGTTCCACGGCACCATGGAGCATATTTCCGACAAAATCCGTATCCTCCGGGTGATCGACAGCCAGGAAGAATATATCAAGCGCTTCCAGGCTACCACCATCGCCTCCGTGGTGCGGCGCTCCAACGCCCATCAGGAGCACCATGAAATGGTGGATTTGCTGGAAAAGCGGGATCTGGAAGGGCTCAAAACCCTGTTCCATCACCACTTTGAGGAAAGCAAGGAAACCTGCCTGAACGCTGTAAGAACCAAAAAGCTCATTGAAATCCACGACAATTAGGAGCGCCGCTTATGAAACGGGAGCTTGGAATCGCCCGGTGCGGGCTGGCTTGCTGCCTATGCTCAGAAAACGTGTCCTGCAAGGGCTGCAAGCGGGACGGTTTCCTGGAGCTTTCCTGGTGCAAGGACGCGGAATGGTGCGAAAACCGGAAATGCGTGATCGGGAAAAACCTGAATGGCTGCTATGAATGCGCCCCGGCGGAGTGCCGCAAGGGGCTTTACGCGGAAAAAATCAAGGCCCGGGCCTTCGCGGAATTTGCCCGGCGGCATGGGGTGGACACTCTGCTGGACTGTTTGGAACGCAATGAGCGGCAGGGAATCGTCTATCACCGGGAAGGTATCATGGGCGATTATGATGAATTTGACGATATCGAGCGGCTGATTTCTTTTATTCAAACCGGCGTTAAAGAAAAGTAATGATAAGGAGAAAAATATGCAGGCGTTAAAATCACAGATTCTTGAAATCCTTTCCGAGGACTGCCGCACGCCCCTGGAGCGCATCGCGGTGATGACGGGCAAGGAATTATCTCTGGTGGCCCAGGCCATCGACGAATTGGAAAAAGACCGGGTGATTTTGCAGTATTCCCCCGTCATTAACTGGGACCGCACCGACCGGGAGCGGGTGGAGGCCATGATCGAGGTGAAGGTCACCCCCCAGCGGGACATGGGCTTTGACGCCATCGCGGGCCGGATTTACCGGTTCGACGAGGTCAAGAGCGTATTTCTTATGAGCGGCGGCTACGACCTGCTGGTGCTGGTGGAAGCCCGCACCTTAAAGGAGCTGGCCCTGTTTGTGTCCGAAAAGCTGAGCCCGTTGGAATCCGTCACCGGCACCAGCACCTCCTTTGTGCTCAAGCGCTATAAGCAGGACGGCGTGATCTTCGTGGGCGAAACCACAGACAAACGGATGGTGGTGTCTCCGTGAGCAGCCGTTTTATCAATCCCGCGGTAGCCCAGGTCCCCCCCAGCGGCATCCGCCGGTTCTTCGACGTGGCGGGCACCATGAAGGATGCCATTTCCCTGGGCGTGGGCGAACCGGACTTCGTGACTCCTTATCATATCCGTTCCGCCGCCATCGACAGCATTCTGGACGGCGAAACCGCGTATACCCCCAACAAGGGCCTGCTTTCTTTGCGGAAGGAAATCGCCCTGTATTTGGCGGACCGTTTCCAGGTGGAATACGACCCAGACCAGGAAATCATGGTCACCGTAGGGGCCAGCGAGGCCATCGACTTGGCCCTGCGGGTGTGCCTGCGGCCGGGAGACGAAGTGATCCTCCCCGATCCCGGATATGTGAGCTACGCCCCCTGCGTCACCTTTGCGGGCGGCGTGCCGGTGCCGGTGGCCACAAAAGCGGAGGATGAATTCCGCCTGACCCCGGCGGGCATCGAAAACGCCATCACCTCAAAGACCCGCGCCCTGATTTTCCCTTACCCCAACAATCCCACCGGCGCGGTGATGAACCCGGAGCAAATGGTGCAAATCGCCAAGGTCGCTGTCCAGCACGATCTGCTGGTGATCAGCGATGAAATTTATGCCGAGCTCACCTACGGCGAAAACGCCGAAGGAAAGCGCATCGCCCTTTCCGCCTTCCCCGGCATGAAGGAGCGCACCGTGCTGATCAACGGCTTTTCCAAGGCCTTCGCCATGACCGGCTGGCGGCTGGGCTATGCCTGCGCGCCCAAGGAAATCCTGTATGAAACG
>CAMOUF010000168.1 GCA_946626395.1 uncultured Clostridia bacterium | reverse complement strand
GGGGCCGACCAGCACGATAAATTCCTTGTCTTCGATATCCAGGTTGAAGTCGCTCACGGCAGTGACGCCGCCGGCATAGATTTTGTAAATGTGCTGCAGAGATACGCTGGACATTGATGAATCCTCCTTCAAAACTCTTTTTTTAACGGTTTCCGCGGGGCGGCCCGCAGGCAGCCCCCTCCTTTCGGATGGTTTTATTATACACATTTTCACCGCACTTTTCCACCCTGAAAAACTAACAAATATTCTTGTTTTTCTTCGTGCAACATATGTATCCCTTGGTAGAAATCAAGCACGGTTCCTCCATTTTTCTCTTGACAAACAGTTTTCAGCGCCCCATAATATGCACAAAAGGAGGCGAAACTATGAGCGCTGAAAAAACGGAAGCCCTGGCCAGGCTTTTGCACGCTTCCCACCGGGCGGTATTCTTTGGCGGGGCAGGGGTATCCACTGAAAGCGGCATCCCGGATTTCAGGAGCGTGGACGGGCTGTACAACCAGGAATGGCGCTATCCGCCGGAAACCATTCTGTCCCATACCTTTTTCCAGAACCACACCGAGGAATTCTACCGCTTCTATAAAAAGAAGATGCTCTTTCCCCTCGCCCAGCCAAACGCCGCCCATCTGGCCCTGGCCGAATTGGAAAAGAAAGGCATCCTTTCCGCCGTGATCACCCAGAACATTGACGGGCTGCACCAGAAGGCGGGCAGCCGCCATGTGATCGAGCTGCACGGCACGGTACACCAGAACTTCTGCCAGCGGTGCGGAAAGCTGTATAAAATGGAAGACGTTCTGCACAGCGAAGGCGTGCCCCGGTGCGATTGCGGCGGCCTGATCAAGCCCGCCGTGGTGCTCTATGAGGAATCCCTGCCCTATGACGCCATCGAGGATGCTGTCTCCTCCATCGAAGAAAGCGACCTGCTCATCATCGGCGGCACCTCCCTGTCCGTCTATCCCGCCGCCAGCTTTGTGCAGCATTACCGGGGCACCCTGGTGATCATCAACCGTTCCCCCACGTCCCTGGACAAGCAGGCCGACCTGCTCATTGACCGGCCCATCGGGGAAACCTTCAAGGAAGTCATGAAGCTGATGTAGTATTCGCGCAAAAAGAACGCCGATTCCGCAATTGAACCGGCGTTCTTTTTTGTATCGTTTTTTATTCTTCCTGGCTCGGCTGGCTGGGAATCAGGGTGACCACGGCGTGAGCGCCGTAATACAGGCCCTGGGTGGATTCGGGCAGGATGCGCACGGTATACCAGGCTTCCTCGGATTCAGCGTCGCCGCTCACGGCGTCTCCCAAAGGAGAAACGCTTTCAATCACGCCCTTGACGGAAAGCAGGCCGTCGTTCAGATAGGAAAATTCCGCGTTCACCCGGTCGCCCGCCCGGAACAAATGCAGGTCGGCTTCGGAAACAGCGGCTTCGATCCGGATGCCCTCGCTTGCGTACAGGGTGGCTGCGGCGCTGCCTGCCGCAATGGATGCGCCCTTGGACACGGCCAGGGACGCAACGATGCCGTCGCAGGGGGCCGAGATGGCTGTCCAGCCGGAGGAAGGCCCGGCGTAAGCGCCTTCCACGGTTTCAAAGAGCACATCGCCCTTTTTCACCACCGCGCCGTTTTCCACCGCGTAGGCCACCACCACGCCCTCGGCGGTGTAGGCCACGGGGTCCACCAGGGAAACGCTGCCCTTGCCCAGGCGGGTGGTGGCGTTATAAGCCGGATCCCGGTACACGTTGGCGCTGTCGCCGCTGCTGAAATTGCCCCGGGTCAGCACCACGGTAAAGCTGCCGCCGGACACGCTGGTCACCAGCCCCACGCCGGTGTGGTACATATTTTCCACTGCCCGAAGGTACACCGTTTCGCCGGGGTGGATGAACTGATTGGACTCATTATTGGCGTCGGCTGTTTTGGTGGACGCCTGGACGGTGTACTGGGTCATGGGCTCCACATAGACCACCGCGCCGTACTCATTGGCGATCATTTCCGCACTCTCTCCGGGGCTGCCGAACACCCGGGCCACGCCGTCCTGGAGGGCATACACCTTTTGTGTTTTGATGGTCGCCAGCACGTCCCCCGCCCGCACCGCTTCCCCGGGCTTCACATACACGTTTTCAATCACGCCGACGTAAGCAGCGGAAACGGTTTCCTCCTGGGTATTCACCACCGTGCCGATGAGCGAGACGGACGCCGCCAGGGCGGAGGAGGCGGACAAAAGCAGCGCCGCCGTTATCAGGGACGGCCAGGATTTTTTTGAACATGTTTCTTTCCTCCCTTTTATGCTGTCAATCAGGCTTCCCGGAAATATACGCTTACATGGCCCGCAGGGCGTCGATGGGATTCAGGCGGCTGGCCTTGCGGGCGGGGGCCCAGCCGAATACGATGCCCACCGCGGCGGAAAAGCTGACGCCCAGCAAAATGGCACTGGGAGAAATCACAAAGGTCATGCCCATGACCCGGCACAGGGCAAAGGACAGTCCCAACCCCAGGGTCACCCCCAGCAGCCCGCCGATCACCAGGAAGGGCACCCCGTCCACATACATGGTTTCCCCCACCGGGTCCACCCCGTAAAACAGTTCTTCCATGATGGTATGGTTGATCAGGCACACGAAGGTGCTGCTGCTTTCATCGGTGGGATGGATGGGCCTGCCCCGCTCCAGCGCGCCGTCGGTTTTCACAAAATAGAAATAATTCTTGCCGGAAACGGACACATTGGTTTTGTATTTTCCGCCCTTGGACAGCCTGCTGCGAAGTGTCACGTTGGGCATGATCCCTTCCACGATCTCCATGTCCGTCAGCTCCGCCAGATCCGAAGCGGACAGTCCGGATTTTAAATCGCTGCCGGTAACGCTGACAGACAGAGTGCCCGCCCCCATGCTCATAAAGGAGGAGGACAGGGTGCCGGAAAAGCCGGACACAGTGGTGATCAGGGCGATCACCGCCGTCACGCCGATGAGGATGCCCAGCACCGTCAAAAAGGAGCGCACCCGGTTGTTCAGAATGTTGGACAGGGACATGGAAAAGCATTCGCCCAGCATCATCAGGCTTTTTCGCAGGCGCTTAAACATACGGATCGCTTCCTTCCTCTCCGATGGCCTGGCCTTCCGTCAGCACCCCGCCGATAATGTGCACCACCCGTCGGGCGTAGGAGGCGATGTGAATATCGTGGGTGATCATCACCACCGTGCGGCCTTCGGCGTTCAATTCCTGAAACAGCGCCATCACCTGCCTGCCCGTTTTCTGGTCCAAGGCTCCTGTGGGTTCGTCGGCCAATAAAAGGGAGGGATTGCCCACCAGCGCCCGGGCGATGGCCACCCGCTGCTGCTGGCCGCCGGAGAGCTGATTGGGAAAATGTCCCATCCGGTCGGCCAGGCCCACCCGCTCCAGCATTTCCCGGGCGCGGCCGCGGCGCTCTTTGGGAGGCACTCCGGCGTAAATCAGGGGCAGCTCCACATTCTTCTGCGCCGTCAGGCGGGGCAGAAGCTGGGAATTCTGAAACACGAACCCGATTTCCCGGGAGCGGATGCCCGCCAATTCCACGTCGGTCAAATCCTCGATGGCCTGGCCATGGAGGGAATAGGCGCCGGAGGTGGGAATATCCAGGCAGCCGATAATGTTCATCAGCGTACTTTTCCCACTGCCGGAGGGGCCCAGGATGGACAGGTATTCCCCTGGGGCCACCGTCAGGTTCACGTCCTTGAGGATGTGGGCCTGCTCCTCCCCCATGGCGTAATACTTATTGATGTCCCGCATGGAGATCAAGGCTTCGGCCATCAGCGTCCGCCGCCGTTCCAATTGGGCTGCGTACCGCCAGGAGCGTTCTGGCGGGTGGTTCCGGTGCCTGTATTATTGGTGCTGTTGCGGTTGGTGCCGTTATTCCGGGTGACGCCGGTGCCGTTGACCCGCTGCTGGGTGAACAGGCTGCTGAGCAGGCTGGCCACGGAATTGTCCGCAGCCGCCTTGACCTCCACATACACCAGGTCGCCGGAGTGTAGCCCCTGCTTGATTTCCACATAGTTGCCGTTGCTGACGCCGGTGGTCACATAGGTTTCCACCATCTGCCCGGCGCTATCCTGGGTATACACAAAGGCCCGGTTATCGGCGGAAAAGCTCAGGGCGTCCTCCCGCAGCACCACCACGTTTTCCGCTTCCTCCTGGGGCACGGTCACGGTGGCCTGCATGCCCGGATACACGCCGGAGGACACGTCCACATAGGCCGTGGCGGTGTAATAGGCCACAGAGCCCGTGGAGGAGGATACATAGTTGATATCCGAAATGGAGGAATCAAACACGTTTTCCGTGGCGGTGGTGGTCACCCGGCAGGCGTCGCCCACATGCACGTCGGAAATATCATACTCATCCACCCGGATGGAAACCTTCATATGTTCAAAATCCACCACCTGCACCAGCTCAGCCCCGGAAGAAACCTTCTCTCCTTCCACGGCATACAGTTGATTCACCCGGCCGTCAAATTCCGCCTGGAGGGTTTGTCCATTGCTCAGGCGCACAAGCTCTTCCCCTGCCTTCACATCCTGCCCCGCCTTCACGCTCACGGAGCGCACCGTGGCGGAGGAGGAAGCGGTATAGGCGGCGCTGTTGATCAGCTGCAGAGTGCCGCTAAAGGACAGGGAATTGGAAATGGTGCCGGTGGAGGCGGTGTATTCTTGATAGGTGACAGTGTATTCCTGCCGCAGGCGGGCATAGGCCAACACCCCCGCCCCGGCCAGAATCAAAAGCACCAGCAGGCTGATAAAGAACTTTTTGATCCGCTTTTTTCTTTTCTTTCGTTTATCCTTCATAGCAGCGGCGTTCCCGCTGCCCGACCGCTTGGCGCGTCTGCTTTCGGGTTCCATGCGTCATGGCCCTCCTTTTCTGGTCGGCCACCCCATGCCCCTCTTCACGAAGAACCGATTAAGTGCATGATACAGAAGGAAAAAGGCAGAAAACGTGTCCGAATGTAAATATTTTGTAAATCGCCAAGTGAGGAGTGAGGAGTTGAAAATGTTTCAATGCGAAGCGCAATCTATTCACTCCTAACTCCTCATTCCTAACTCCTCACTGATTGAAAGCGTTCTTCAAACGACAACGGATCCGATATCCCGCTCAATCAAATAAAGGGCTGCAAAAACCGGCCCTCGCAAACGCGGGAGCCGGTTTGATTGGATTGGATTGAATCAGTCAGCCCAGTGGAGCACCACATAGGTGTTGGGGCCGGCGATGCCGTCCGCCACCAGGTTGTTGTAGAACTGGAATTCACGCACAGCGGCGAAGGTCTTGACGCCATAGATGCCGTCCACCTTGCCGGGATCGTAGCCCAGATCCTTCAGCTTCTGCTGCAGCTTCTTCACGTCGCTGCCGTAGGAGCCGATGCGCAGTACGCGGTTATAGCCGCCCACGGCGCTGGCATGGCCCAGGAAGTCCACGGTCACGGTCTGCTCCGCGCCATTGGCAGAGAGCACATCGTTGATGGCGGCCCAGGTCTTGGGGCCCACCACGCCGTCGGGCTTGAGGCCGTAGAGGGCGCTGTAAGCCTTCTGGAATCTGAGCACAGCGGCCTTGGTCAGCGCGCCATAAATGCCGTCCACGTTGCCGGTCATGTAGCCGGTGGCCAGCAGCTTCATCTGCAGGGCCTTCACATCTTCGCCGTAGGAGTGCAGCCGCAGGGTACGGCCCACATAGGAATCGTAAATGGTGGGCGCTTCATACTGCTGGGCGTCCGCTTCTTCCTGGGCCACGGTGGTGGGCCACAGGTAACGGCGCAAGGTGGAATCGTAAATACCGGTCACCTTCAGGCCGTTCTTCTGCTGGAACTGCTTCACCACGGCCACGGTGGAATCGTCAAAGTAGCCGGGCTGATACCAGTTGTTGAACTTATAGGCCAGGCTCTTGAGCTTCTCCTGGAGCAGATACACGTCATAGCCGCGGGAGCCCTTGCTCAAAGTGCGGGAAGGGATCGCGCCGTTAAAGATGCTGGCGGTGCGGTTGAACAGGGCGTCGAAGGTGCGGGGGCCGACCTTGCCGTCCACGCTCAGGCCGGTGGAAGCCTGGAAAGCCTTCACAGCGGATTCAACAGCGTTGCCGAAAATACCGTCGATGAGGCCGCTGTAATAATAGGTGGCGCGAAGCTGCAGCTGCAGCTGCTCCACGGCGGAGCCGGTGTTGCCGTAGCGGATGGTGCCGGCATAGTCGGGAGTATCGGCGGAAATGGCCTTATCGGAGTACAGCAGCAGGCGGGTAGCATAGTTGATCTTGCCGTCCGCGGTGATTTCATTCTTCTCCTGGAACAGGCGCACGGCATATTCCACAGAGCTGTTGTATTCGCCGTTGAGCTCGCCCAGGTAATAGCCCAGCTGGTTTAGGCGCTTCTGCGCGGTGAGCACTTCGGGGCCGCTCATGCCGTATTCCAGGGTAAAGGTGTTGACAGGCGCGGTCACGTCGGGCTCCACCTTGCTGCCGCCGTAATACATGGCGGCACGGGTGGCGGGGCCGATCTTGCCGTCCACCACCAGGGTCTGTTCAGGATGCGCCAGGTTCCAGGCATACTGGAAGTTGCGCACAGCCACATACAAAGAGCTGTTGAATTCACCATTCAGTTCGCCCAGATAATAGCCCAGTCCCTGCAGGCAGACCTGAGCGGCCAGCACGTCGGAGCCGGTCATGCCCTGCACCAGGGTGCGGGTAAAGGCCGGGGGCTGGGTGGCCGGAGGCTGGGTAGCCGGGGGCTGCGTGGCCGGGGGCTGGGTAGGCGGAACCATGGTCACCGGGGGATAGGTATATTCCGGAATGCCGCTGGACGGGGGCTGGGTAGCCGGGGGCTGGGTAGCCGGAGCCGCGGTCATTTCAGGAATCGCGTCGGCCGCGGGCACCTGGTCCACAGCGGGCGCCTGGGTAAACACGGGCTGAGGATCGGTCGTGCTGGTATCCACATTGGTCTTAGGAACGATCGTCCCCTGGGCCAGCGGGATTCCATAGGCGCCCTCCGCAAAGGCGGCGGCGGGAATCATAAGCGCCAGGATCAGCAGCCATGCCAAAAAGCGTTTCATATGGAAAAAGTCCTCCTCTCTGAGAATACAGATCAATGCATCGGATTCAACATCCGCACATATTGTAACACAAACCTGATGAAATTCCTATTCCAGAAATGTTTCAAAATGCGGAATTTACATGTAACAAGTGTAAAAACAGTATCACGGCTATGCAATAACCCTTTAATAAATAGCCGTTCAGTCCAATCCTTTCAGGTCTTCTTCCCGGGCCGCCTGAACGGGCTGATCCCAGCCGGTTCTGTACAGCCGCGCCGGATGATCGCCGCTGCCAAAGGAAAAAGGAAACAGGGGCAGGGTGGTGGATGCGCCAAATTCTCCCCGGGGCGACAGGGCGATCAGGCTGATGCTGCCCTTGGATTCTTTCAGGCTCAGCTTCCTGTCCACCAATCCTTTCAGCGCCTCCCGGCAGGCATCCTGGGGAGAAGCGCCCCGCCGCATCAGCGACACCGCTTCATAGGACAGGCAGCCCCGCATGATATCCTCTCCCAGGCCGGTGGCCGCGGCGGCCCCATAGCGGGAATCGCAGAAAAAGCCGCAGCCCGCCAGAGGCGAATCCCCCACCCGGCCTATCTCCTTCATGAACAGGCCAGAGGTAGACACTCCCGCCGCCATATGGCCCCCATGGTCCAGGGCCAGCACGCACACGGTGTCGTGGCCCTCATAGGGGCTAAAGTTTGCCCCAAGCCCGTTTACCTCCTGCCGCCAGCGCTCCATGCTGTCCTGGGTGCGCATATCGCAAAGAGGCAATCCCTTTCTCAAGGCAAATTCCTCCGCGCCCCGGCCGGACAGGAGGCAGTTGGTTTCCCGGCCGCACAAAAGCCGCGCCGCCAGGATGGGATTTTTGATGTGCTCCACGCTGATCACGCCGCCCACCCGCAGGCTGTCGCCGTCCATGAACCCAGCGTCCAGGGTCACCCGGCCTTCCCGATCCGGCAATCCGCCATAGCCCACGGAATGGAATTCGGGCTGATCCTCCGCCTGCATCACTGCCTGGGTCACGGTGTCGCCCGCCCCGGCGCAGTTTTTCAGCATCTCCCGGCCTTTCCATACGCCCTCCAGGCTCATTTTCCAGGTGCCAATGATCGCGTACACGGTCAGCCCAGCCTCCCTTTCACCGCGGCCACATAGTCCGCGTCCGTCACCTCGTACCGGTCCTCCGGCGGATACAGGGCCCCGCCGTAATAAATGCTGCGGTTATTGCGAACCGACGGTTCAGGCATGGATTTATGCCGGGCCAGATGCACCTGGGTGCAGCCGGTGTGCCGCACCACCTTGTCCACGTTTTCCAAGGTCACTCCTGCCCCAGGCAAAATCTCGATGGCCCCGGCGGCGTAGCGGATCATTTCGGCGATGGTGTCCAGGGCAAAAAACACGTCGCTCTGCTGGCCGCTGGTCAGCACCCGGGTCACGCCCAGATCAATCAGGGTATCCAGGGCCCGCTTCCAATCGGGCACCACGTCCAGCGCCCGGTGGAACACGGTGGGCTTTTCCCCGGCGATTGTTACCAGCTCCTTTGTGCGCTCCCGGTCCACGGTGCCGTCCTCATGCAGGAAGCCGAACACCAGCCCGTCCGCCCCGTTTTCCAGCAGCAGCCGGGCGTCCTCCTTGGCCACGGCGAACTCGTTTTCCGTGTACCAGAAGCCCCCGGCCCGGGGGCGCACCATGGTCATCACGGGAATGGACGCCTGGCGCTTGACCACCCGCAAAGCGCCCAGGGTGGGCGTTAAGCCGCCCTGAAACAGATTGCTGTTCAGCTCCACCCGGTCCGCTCCGCCCCGGGCCGCCTCCAGGGCGTCGTCCGCCGAGCCGCAGCAGATTTCCAATAATATGCTGTTCATAGGATCGCCTCCGTTCAATATCCGTTTTCAGCGAAAAACCGCTTTAGCAGCCGGCCCATGATTTCGCTTCCGGCAATATAGCTTCCGTGGTCCGACCCGTCCACGATCACCTTTTGCCCCCGGGGCAGATGGCTCGCGATCGTATCCGTTTCCTCCGGCAGCACCAGATCGTCGCTGCCCGCCGTAACCAGCACGGGAACAGCTATCTTTTCCAGACTTTCCGGGGCGATATGGGGCTCCGTTTCCATCAGGGTGATCAAGGGGCCGCTTTCCTCCGCGATGGCGGCAAGAAAATCGGGCCGCAGCCCCTGGGGAGACAGGTTCGTGCCGCTCACCGCCATCAGCCCCAGCGCTTCCGGATGCGCCATGGCCAGCAGCAGCCCGATGATGCCGCCGTCGCTGTGGCCGTAATACGCCGGTCTGTCAAGGTCCAGATCCTGAATCAAGCAGTACATATCCTCCGCCATATCGGCGTAATGGTATTCCGCCACCGGGGAGCTTTTCCCGTGGCCCCGGGAATCCGGCGCGATCACCCGGTAGCCTGCCATGGTCAATTGCCTGATCTGCGTTTCAAACAGGGTATGGTCCTCCCCGTTGCCGTGCACCAGGAGCACCGGTTTCCCCCGGCCCGCGGTATAATAATGAAGCGTTACGCCGTTGACCGCCGCCGTTCCGTATTCCGCCATGGTTGCTTCTCCTTTTTTCAGCGCCTGCCAGCGCGTCTTTTACCTCTTCTGATTATAGCCGCGGCGCGGCGGTTGTCAACGGGTTTTCAGTTCTAAGTTCTTTGTTCTAAGCAGAATCGCCTGCCTGCATATGCCCGGCCAATTGCGTTAAACAAAATCAGCTGAGACCACAGAACTTGCCGCTTTTTCATTTTATCCGGGAAAGACACTTGCATTCAGGGCGGATTGCGGTTATAATAGGGGGCGTAAAATTTACAGGCTGCGAATGGGAAAACAGCGCGGGCCCAAGCCTTCAGAGAGCCGGTGGCGGGTGAGAACCGGCGGCGGCGGTCTGGCGTTTCCACTTTCCCGGGCAAAACAATCTGCCCGCGCGTCCGGCGAGGAGCCGGAGGGAGCGCCCCTTACAGCGCAAAGAGCGGCACGGAAAAAATTCGTGCAAGCTGGGTGGCAACGCGGATTCCTTCCGTCCCAGACAGGGGATGGAGGGTTATTTTTTTCCCGGCAAATCAGCAGCAGGAAAGGAAGTTTTTCTCCATGATCGACATCAATCTTCTTCGCACGAACCCCGACCTGGTGCGGGAAAACATCAAAAAGAAATTCCAGGACCAGAAGCTGCCCCTGGTGGACGAGGTGCTGGAGCTGGACAAAAAGAACCGCGAAGCCATTCAGCGGGCGGATTATCTGCGTTCCCAGCGCAACAAAATCAGCAAGCAGATCGGCGCGCTGATGGGCCAGGGCAAAAAGGACGAGGCCGAGCAGGCCAAGC
>CAMOUF010000167.1 GCA_946626395.1 uncultured Clostridia bacterium | reverse complement strand
GGGTTTATATGCAAGATGCTGAATTGATCAGTGCTTACCTAAATGATTATATCGAATAGCCATTCTCGGAAAGGGGTCTGGGGGAAACCGCTCTTTGGGCACTAAAGAGCGGTTTCCCCCAGAAGAAATACCTTCTTTATTGGTAATACTGCTTGTACCATTCCGCGAAGGCCCGGAGCCCTTCCCGAATGCCGATAGCAGGGCGGAAGCCGTAATCCTCTTCCAGGGCGCGGCTGTCGGCGTAAGTGACGGGCACGTCGCCGGGCTGCATGGGCACCAGCTTTTTGTGGGCTTCAAAGTCATAGTCCTGAGGCAGCACCTGGGCCCGCACCAATTCTTCCTGCAGGGTGCTGATGTAATCCAGCAGGTTTTCCGGGGTGCCGCCGCCAATATTGTAAACGGCATAGGGAGGCAGGGGCAATCCGTCCTCGCCGGTGGCCTTTTCCGGCGCGCCCCGCATCACCCGCAGCACGCCTTCCACAATGTCGTCCACGTAAGTGAAATCCCGCTTGCAGTTGCCATAGTTGAAGATGGAAATGGTGTCGCCTTTGACCAGGCGCTCTGTGGCGCTGAAATAGAACATGTCCGGCCGCCCGGCGGGGCCATACACGGTAAAGAAGCGCAGGCCCGTGGAGGGGATGCTGTACAGCTTGGCATAGCTGTGGGCCAGCAGCTCGTTGGATTTCTTGGTGGCGGCGTACAGGCTCACGGGATTGTCCACCTTGTCCTCCGTGCTGAAGGGCACCTTCTTGTTTCCGCCGTATACCGAGGAGGAAGAAGCATAAACCAGATGCTCCACCGGATGATGGCGGCAGGCCTCCAAAATGTTGTAAAAGCCGATCAGGTTGGATTCGATGTACACGTCGGGATGGTCGATGGAATAGCGCCCCCCCGCCTGGGCGGCCAGGTTCACCACCACCGCGGGCTGATGCTCTGTGAATACCCGCTCCACCAGCGCCTTGTCCGCAATGGAGCCCTTTACAAAGATGTGCTGCACCGGGCTTTCTTTCGCTGCCGCTTCGATCAGGGACAGCCGGTATTCCTTGAGCTTGGGGTCGTAATAATCGTTCATGTTGTCCAGGCTGATCACCGTGCCGCTGTTCATTTCCTTCAGCAGCCGCAGCACCAGATTGGCCCCGATAAAGCCCGGTGAACCGGTGACCAGGATGGTTTTTCCGTTCAGATCCACTTTCTGTTTCATGCTCCGTTTCCTCCTGTCAGTTTCCTTTTCCGTTGGCGCGTCAATCCCTGCTGAACGGATCGCGGGTGTACTCCCTTTCGTCCACGTCGTCCAGGATGGCGTCGTACCGGTTGGCCACGATGCAGCCGCACATTTTTTTGAATTTTTTGATATCGTTTACCACCAGGCTGCCAAAGAAGGTGGAGCCGTTTTCCAGGGTGGGCTCGTAAATGACCACGGTGGCGCCCTTGGCCTTGATGCGCTTCATCACGCCCTGGATGGAGGATTGGCGGAAGTTGTCGGAATTGGATTTCATGGTCAGCCGGTAAATGCCCACCACGATATCCTTTTGCTTCTTTTCCCGGCTGGAGGAATAGGCTTCGCTGTTGCCATAGGTGCCCGCGATTTCCAGCACCCGGTCGGCAATGAAATCCTTCCTTGTGCGGTTGGATTCCACAATGGCCTGGATCAGGGTCTGGGGCACGTCCTGATAATTGGCCAGGAGCTGCTTGGTGTCCTTGGGCAGGCAGTAGCCGCCATAGCCGAAGGAAGGGTTGTTATAGTAATCGCCCACCCGGGGGTCCAGGCACACGCCCTTGATGATGGGGGCGGTTTTCAGGTGCTTGAGTTCGGCGTAGGTGTCCAGCTCGTTAAAATAGGAGACCCGCAGGGCCAGATAAGTGTTCACGAACAGCTTGGTGGCCTCCGCCTCGGTAAAGCCCATGAACAGGGTTTCGATGGGCCGCTTGATGGCCCCCTGCTGGAGCAGGGAGGCAAAGGTCTGGGCGTCGGCCAGGGTGGTTTCGTTGGTTCCCACGATGATCCGGGAGGGATACAGATTGTCGTACAGCGCCTTGGATTCCCGCAGAAATTCCGGGCTGAACAGGATATTGTCCGCCTGGAACAGAGCCCGCACATGCTCGGTATAGCCCACGGGAATGGTGGATTTGATCACGATGGCGGGCTTTTTCTCCCGGTCCTTGGTGCTGTCCAGCACCAATTGAATCCCTGCTTCCACGGCGGAGCAGTCGAAGAAATTCAGCTTGGGATCGTAATTGGTGGGCGCGGCCACGATCACGAAATCCGCGTTCGCATAGGCGGCGGCCCCGTCGGTGGTAGCGGTCAGATGCAGGACGCGCTTTCCTTCCTTGGCCTCGGCCAGGTATTTTTCAATGTACTCGTCCTGAATGGGGGAAATGAAGCGGTTCAGCTTGTCCACCTTTTCCGGCACGATGTCCACGGCGGTCACTTCATTATGCTGGCTCAGCAGCACCGCCAGGGACAGCCCCACATAACCTGTGCCCGCCACGGCAATGCGATAGCTGGGCAGAGTGGCGGCAGCGGGGGGTTCTTCTTCCCGGAACAGGTCGGCAGGCTCAAAGCCCAGCGCCTCCCCCAGGGCTTGAAGCTGGTCGATGGAGGGGGTGTATTCCATGGATTCCAGCTTGCTCAGCACCGAGCGGTTCATGCCCGCTGCCTTGGCCAGCTGAGCCTGGGTGATCTTCTGTTCCTTCCGGCGGGAAACCACCGTTTCAGCTAACAATTGTAAAGAGAGCTTCTTCATCGTTACGCGTCCTTTCCATGATGGAAATTGATGTTGCCAAAAACAACGGGAAAATAAAATATCCAGAGATTGACAAAACAAATAATAACATCAAAACAACATGGTGTCAATAGGAACGGAATAAAGAATTTCTTTGGAAAATAAAACACGGCCATGTGTTGTTTGAAACGACATGACCGTGTTCATATCCAATCATCAGTTCAGCACGAACGGCGCAAGGGGCAGACCGTTTTCCCCAAAGAAGCGCACGATGGCGTAATCCGTCCAGGCGTAGCGGGCGGAAACGGGATGAGGAACAGCGGCGGAGGAGAGCAGCAGGGCGTCCC
>CAMOUF010000166.1 GCA_946626395.1 uncultured Clostridia bacterium | reverse complement strand
TCGGGCCATCGAATCGGAGGAAAAGCAGCACCTCATGCAATTGAACGGCCTGCTTTTTTCCCTGGAGGACGGGGAGAAAAACCCGGATATATAATAAATGGCGAAGAGCAAAAGTTGGTGGGTGGACACCGCTCTTTGGATGCCAAAGAGCGGTTCCCCCCACGCCCCCCTCCGAGAAAGCAATCAAGGAATAGATAAACTCCGATCTTCCTCTTCAAATGCTTTATGAAGGAAAGAGCTATGGATTGATTGGTATCCCACAAGATTTTGTATTGAACCTAATAAATAGAAAATTTAACAGCAAAGGAACTATAAACGACATGCGACAGCTGACCGTTGCTTCTTTAAAGCCCGACGACCGATTCCTGGGTTTCCTGCTGGTGCGTTCCGCGGAACAGCGCACCTCCGCCAAGGGCGGAAAATATCTGGACCTGACCCTGTGCGACAAGGACGGGGAAATCAACTGCAAAAAATGGGACGGCACCGTACCGCCGCCCAAGCAGGGCAGCGTGATCAAGGTACAGGGCACCGTGCAGGAGTTCAACGGCAGGCTGCAAATGCGCATTGATCAGATGCGGGACGCCCGGCCCGACGATCAGGTGGATCTGTCTGACCTCATGCCCTGCGCGCCGGAGCCCGCCGAGGATATGCTGGCGGAAATCAACCGCACCATTGACGCCATGCGCACCCCGGAGCTGAAAAGCATCCTGCGGGAATTGCTGGCCATGTGCGGGGATAAGCTGATGTATTATCCCGCCGCCCAGCGGGTGCACCACGCGGAGCGCAGCGGCCTGCTGCATCACACCCTGGGCGTGCTGCGGGCCGCCGAAGCGGTGCTGCCTCTCTACCCCTTCCTGAACGGCGATCTGCTGCGGGCCGGAGCCATTGCTCATGACCTGAGCAAGACCGCTGAATTTCTGAGCGACGAAGGGGGCAACGTGTCCGATTATTCTGCCGAAGGGCAGCTGCTGGGCCATCTGGTGCACGGCGTGGCCCAGGTGCGGGAGGCCGCCCGCCGGGCCAACGTGGAAGGGGAATATGTGCTGCTGCTGTGCCATATGGTGATCAGCCATCATGGCCTGCCGGAGCATGGCAGCCCCCGGCCGCCCATGTTTCCCGAAGCGGAAATGCTGCACCTGCTGGACGACATGGACGCCAAGATGAACGAAATGGAAGGCGTCATGCGCCGCACTCCCGTAGGCGCATTCAGCGAAAAAATATGGACGCTGGACCGCCGACTCTATCATCCCCGGGTGTACGAGGAGGACTTGGAGCCAAGCCCCACCGACAGCGCCGATTCTTATTCCGGATTGCTGTAAAATACTTTTTTATCAGCAGAGCACAGAGGATGCCGCCCGCTGGCCGGGAGGAAAGCCCCTGGGCTCTGTTTTTTGCATCCTGCTGGCAGAAGGCATCCCTTCGGAGCGCCGTTCCACGAAAAATAAACATGTAAAATGATAGAAAAGCGGATTTGCAGGCGTTAAAATGCTTGACGAAAGATGAAGAAACTGTTACAATATTACTACAAAGATTTGAAATCTTTTTTCCGTCAGGAAAAATCAGATGGATCCAAGGAGGTTTCTTTCGGATGAAGAAGTCAATGCGGGTTTTGGCGCTGATGCTTGCGGCGCTGATACTGGCCGGATGCTCGGCGGGGGGGCAGCAGTTTCCGGACGCGAACACGGCTCCTGCCAGCGCGGTGCAGAAGGATCCCATGGATTTGAGCACAGAAGCGCCCCGGGAAACGTTTGAACTGCCGGAGGGCTACGACCCTGCATCGGAAGAAGGCGGGGAGGAAGATGAAGCTGATACGGGCGCTTATGATGATTATGGCCGGAAAATGTACGCAGGCGCGACGCCCATTCCTCTGGCGCCCATCGACATGCCCACGCCCACGCCCAAGCCTTCCCTGAAATTCGAGTATGGCCCCGTGACCGCGGAAAAGCTCCGGCTGCAGTTTGAAGCACCGGTGGGCTGGGCCATCGACTCGTCCGCCGATGATTCTGTGGCGCTGCTGAACACCAATGAGCTGGACGGCTATAACGCTAATCTGATTATTCGGGTTTACGGCGTGTCCAGCAGCTTCAAGGCAACGGATTTGAGGGTCGATCTGAGGAACATTCTCAAAGACCTGGGCCAGTATAACTTCTCCAAGTGGAAGACCACTGAGCTGGCCGCCCGGAAGATCTTGAATAAGGATGGCTTCTATGCCGATTACCAGGGCACCTACACCAACGGCATCGCCATCTATGGCCGCGTGATGCTGGCTCTGCTGGACAATAACCAGGTGATCATGCTGCATCTGTCCTGCCCGGACGGCTACTTCAACAGCAGCTATAAGGCTGTTATCAATCATGTACGGGATACCTTAAAGCAGTATTGATCCTGACGCCATCGGTATCATCAATAACGGCTGTTTCCTCTCGATAGGGGGAAGCAGCTTTTTTATTGATAACAGGTTTGTTCTTAAGGGTGAAATTCTTAGTAAAGCAAAGGGAACGCTGGGCGCTGCGCGCGCCCAGACCTGCGCCAGGGGGATGATCCCCCTGGACCCGCATCTGGCAAAAAACATCATTGGAATAAACAAACAATCTCTCATTGGAATAAACAAACAATCTCC
>CAMOUF010000165.1 GCA_946626395.1 uncultured Clostridia bacterium | reverse complement strand
CAGGGCCAGCATCACATGGCCAAACACCCGGCTTTTCCCCATCAGGTTCATGCCGATGGCGATGACGCCGAACAGGCCCGTCTTGGTAAGCATACCGGACAAAAGGGCGCTGGCAGGCGCGGGCGCCACGGGATGGGCCTTGGGCAGCCAAATATGCAAGGGAACCATGCCCGCCTTGGCGCAGTAGCCCACCAGCATGAGGCAGGCGGGCAGAACGAGGCGCGGATCGCCGCTGTGCTCCCGCAAGGCGGCAAAGCTCATGCTGCCGATTTCCTTCCAGGTCAGAAACATGCCCATCAGCGTCACCATGCCGCAGGCCACGGACACGCCCAGATAGGTCTGACCAGCCCGCATGGCTCCGGGCGTTTCTTCATGGGCCACCCAGGCGTAGGAGGCGATGGACATAATTTCAAAGAATACGAAAGCGGTATACAGATCGTCGGACAGGAATACCCCCGTCACGCCGCAGAGGGTGATCAGGGTAAAGCAGGCATAACGGCCCCGGTTGGCTCCGTGGCCCAAAAAGTATTCCAGAGAAAACTGGCAGGCCAGGGCCCACATGAACGCGGCCAGGGCCGTATACGTCGCCCGGAGAAAATCCACCCGAAAGGAAAGGCCCAAGCCCAGCAGCCCCGGGGCCAAAAGGAAGCATTCTTCCCCCATCCATACCTTCCAGCACAGCCACAGGGAAAGGCCCAGCTGGAAAAGGGTAAACAGCCGCAGAAACAGTTCCCGCAAGCCGCCTTTGATTTTCCCCAGCAGCGGCGACACCACAGCCCCCAGCAGCGGCAGCAAAAGCAGCGATACAATCAGCACGATCCCATCCCTCCTTTCGCCAGCCCATGGAGCAAATCCATGACCGGCCCGGCAAAGACCACGGCGGCAAGCAGCAGCAGGCAGCAAACCGCCAGGGAAACCTTCATGCACGCGCCGGGGTCACGGGGCTCTATTTCCCCCTGTTCCAGCCGCAGGGGCATAAAAAACGCGGGAAAAGCCACCGT
This sequence comes from uncultured Clostridia bacterium, assembly GCA_946626395.1. Taxonomy (GTDB): domain Bacteria; phylum Bacillota; class Clostridia; order Christensenellales; family Aristaeellaceae; genus RUG563. Next base: position 9,991 of record CAMOUF010000165.1, on the reverse strand, counting down.
GCAAATATACACGCAGGTGAGCACCGCTGAAATCAGCAGCGCCACGGCCCCGAGGAAAGGCAGCGTTCCCCCTTTTTGGAGCGCCGCCGTGATCAAGGAATACTTGCTTACGAACCCAGGCATCGGCGGCACTCCCATCAGCGATATGCCGGAAAGGGCAAACGCCCCAAAGGTCACAGGCATTTTTTTGCCCAGCCCCTGCATCTGCCTCACGTCCGTGCGGCCCGTTTGCGTCAGCACGGCCCCGGCGCAGAAAAAGAGGATGATCTTGGTCAGGCTGTGAAAGATCATATGGGCAAGCCCCGCCGCCATGCCCGCCTCCGTCATCAGGGACAGGCCCAGCAGCATATAGCTTAAGTTGCTCACCGTGGACCAGGCCAGGCGGCGCTTCACGTGCTGCTCCCTGACGGCCCGGACCGCGCCGTACACCACGGTTGCGGCGCTGAGAATCAGCATCGCGCTTTGGGCCCAGGTATCCCGGAGCAGGTCAAGGGGAACGATATAATACAGCAATCTGCATATGGAAAACACCCCGCCGTTGACCACGGCCACCGCGTGGAGCAGTGCCGTGACCGGCGTGGGCGCAACGGAAGCCGCAGGCAGCCACCGGGACAGGGGCAGCACCGCCGCCTTGGCGCCAAAGCCCACAAAGCCCATGAGCGCCGCCAAGGGCCAAAGCCCGGCCTGGCGCGCGGCATCCGTTTCCAATCCGCCCATCCGGAACCCCCCCTGTCCTCCCCCCAGGGCAGGCACCAGCATCACACAGGCCAGGCCCACTGCCGCGCCGCCAATCAGATACAGCATATACTGGACCGCCGCCCGATGGGAAGGATCATCCTGGCCGTGCCACACCAGGGGCACGGTGCAAAGCGTCAGCAGTTCATAAAACACATAGAGGGTAAACAGGTTTTTCGCCGCCGCCAGCAGCACCACCGCGCCATAGGCGGTCAAATACCAGGAAAAGAAGTGCCCTTCCCGCTTTTCATGGCGCATATATTCGCAGGCGTACAGCATGGCCGCGGGCCACAGCAGCGCCGCCAGCCCCAGATAAATCTTTCCGGCGGCGTCCAAGCTGAGGGCGCAGACGAAGTCTTCCGTCACGGAAAACAGCGTCAGCCCCTCCCCGTATCCAGAAAGGAGCAGCCAGCACACCAGCCCGGACTGGACGCAGGCGGCAGCCCCCGCGCAGATTTCCCCCAGCAGCCGATCCTTGACCGGAAGGAGCGCAAGCCCCAGCAGCACGGGCAACAGCCCTAACAACAACAGCAGCATAATAAACTCCTCGTCTGATTACAGAAGGATTTTCGCCAGCGATTCCAGGAAAGCGATCAGGGGGCCGGAGAAAATGCCCAGACCCACGATCAAAAAAGAATACACGCCCATGGGCAGCAGCATCCTTTTGCCCGCTTCGCAGGAGGGCTCCGGCTTCATTTCTTCCCCGGGGAAGCAGCCGTGAATCACCACGGAAAACAGATACGCCGCCGTCAGAATGGCACTGATCAGCAGGGCCACGGGGCCAATCCAACTGAAAGAGAAGCCGGTGGCCAGCGCGCCCTGGGCCAAATTCCATTTGCTGATAAAGCCGCCGGTGGGTGGGATGCCCACCAGACCCAGGGAGGCCACGGTGAAAAAGGCATAGGTCCAGGGCATCCGCTTGCCCAGGCCGTCCATGTCCCCCACCATGGTTTTTCCTGTTTTATGGATGATGGAGCCCGCCGCCATGAACAGGGTATTTTTCATGAGGGAATGGAAAATCACATGCAGGATGGCCCCCACGAAGCCCCATTCCGTCAGGGTGAACAGGCCGAACAGCACATAGGAAACCTGGGACACGGAGGAATAGGCCAGGCGCTTTTTCAGTTTCTTTTCCTTGAGCGCCAGCAAAGAGCCCATCAGGATGGTGGTCAGCGTCAGCCCCAGCAGGGTATACTGCACCCAGGTGCCCCGGATACGCTCCGCCCCCGCCACAGAAAACAGCACCCGGATCACGCCCAGCACGCCCATCTTGGTGATCACGCCGGAGAGCACGGCGCTGGCCGGAGCGGGGGCCACGGGATGGGCGGTGGGCAGCCAGCCGTGGAGGGGGAACATGCCAGCCTTGACGCCAAAGCCCACCAGCATCGCCATGAAAACGCCCATGGCCAGGCCCTCTTTTCCGGCAAGCTGCTCTTGCGTCAATGCGCCCAAAGCAAAGTCTCCGGTGCCGCCCACAGCGCCCACAAAGAAAATGCCGATCAGGGCGGCGGAAGCGCCGATGACGGAATAAATCAGATATTTCATGGCGGCTGCCACCGCTTCCTTGTCCCGGTTGTGCAGCACCAAAGGCACGGTCAGCAGGGTCATGGCCTCATAGAACATATAGAAGGTGACCAGGTTTCCGCTCATGGCCAGAGCATGCAGCACGCCCTGGGTCACGGTATAAAACAGGAAAAACCGGCCGGGATCCTCATCATGCTCCAGATATTCCGTGGCATACAGCCCCACCCCCGGCCAGATCACGGCGATCAGAAGCAGCCATACCCGGCTCACACCGTCCACCCGCAGGGTCAGCGCCAGCATATCCGTCCAGCGCAGGGACAGGCAGTTTCCTTCCCCAAACAGGGCGCAGGCCGCCGCCAGCAGGGCGCTGATCCCGATGGTGGCCAGGGTGACGGCGTTCAATTGCCCGCCCTTCAGCTTCATGCCACGCCACAGGCACGCAAGACCCATCGGCAGCAGTACGGATAGGACCATCAATACAGTCATTTGGGTTCCTCCTCATGTTGAACGTTTTCAGTTCTAAGTTCCAAGTTCTAAGTTCAAAGCGAATCATGCTTTATTCACAATACCGAGGATCAATCCATGCTTACACAAACAGGGCGATGCCCTTTTGAATCCAATCCATGACCGTGGAGCCGCATACGCCCAGGAAAACGGTCAGCGCCATCAGCAGGGATACCGCCGCGTTCAGGGGCCAGTTGGAAGCGGGCTTTTCTTTTGCATCCGTTTCCCCGTCCCGGTACAGGTTCAGGGCGGCCCGGAGCATATAGGCCACGTTCAAAGCGGTTGACAAAACGATTTCCGCCAACACTACGTACATTCGCCAGCCGCCGATGCCGATACCGGCCTGGGCCAGAAACACCTTGCTGGAAAAGCCGCCCAGCAGCGGAACGCCCACCAGGGAGCAAGCGCCCACCAGAAAGGCCAGCCCGGCCACCGGCGCTTTTTTCGCCGCGCCCCGCAAAGCGGGGAATGTGTCATTCTGGCCCGATACGCTCCTTAATTCGTTGCCCGCCAGAAACAGCATGGATTTGGCGGCGGAGTGGGCCAGGATATGAAAGACCGTCGCCGCCACGCCTTCCCGGGTGCCCAGGGCCAGGCCCAGAAAAATATACCCGATCTGGGCCACAGAGGAATACGCCACCATGCGCAGCACATGCCGCTGCACAATCGCATGCAAAGACCCTGCGATGATGCCCACCATAGCGAACAGGAACAGCACGTCGTCGATCCTCCGGGCAAATACGGCGGTGCCCTCCGCCCGAAGGAAAATTTTGATGAGCAGGAAAATATACATCTTGGATACCACGCTGCTCAAAATGGCGCTGGAGGCGGCCGTGGAATTACTGTAAGCGCTGGGCAGCCAGGTATGGAAGGGATACAGGGCGCTCTTAATGGCCACGCCCATGGTCATCAGCAGGAAGGAAAGGTACAGGGGCATGGAATAGCGGTTTTCCAAAATCAATTGCCGCACCGCCGCGCCCAGCTGGGGAAAGAGCAAATGCCCCGTCAGGCTGTACAGCATGCTCAGCCCCAGCAGAAACAATCCGCTGCCCAGCAGGTTCATGATCATGTACCGGGCGGCGGCGAAGATGTGCTGCCCATGGCCCCGGGCGGAAATCAGCGCGCAGGCGGCGATAGTGGAGATTTCGATGAACACGTAGGCGGTAAACAGGTCGTTGGTAAAGGTCATGGCCACCATGGCGGCAAAAAGCAGGCAGTACACCGCGGCATACAGGGGCGTCCTGTTTTCCCGCACATCCCGCTTTAACTGCTGAAAGCCGCCCACCACCGCCAGCAGCATCACCAGCGCCAGCAGCGCGCCCACCAGCGCTTCCGCGGGCCCAACGCGCAGCTCATTGCCAAAGGGCGCGCCAATTTCGCCCATGGGGAATACGAAGCTCTCCCCAAGGCTTACCGTAAAATACAAAAGGGTGATCATCCCGGCGCATTCCAGGATGGACAAACCCAGCATCACCGCTCTTGCCGCTTTGGCTTTCAGCACGGAGGAAACCGCCGCGCACATCAGCGCGCCAACGATCATCAGCAGGGGAAGATTCTGCCACAAAGCCATGCTCATTTCCCCTCTCTCCTGATTTTTTCCGCGATTTCATCCATGTCCAGGGAATGATACTTTTCATACAGCCTTACCGTCAGCCCCAGCATCACCGCCGTTACGCTCACGCCAACCACGATGCCGGTGAGCACCAGCCCCGCGGGCAGGGGATTCACATAGGCGGAAGCGTCGGAAATCCCTTCCCGGTAAATAGGGGCCAGCCGGGATTCAATATAGCCGTAGGACGCCAGGAACAGATATATGCCGCTGTCCATCATGGAAAAGCCGATGATCTTTTTCAGCAGGTTTTTATCCAGCAGCAGCAGGGAAAAGCCGACGCCGAACAGAACGATAGCCGTCAGCCCGTCCAGATGGGTATAGATCCTGCCAAGCATCAAAATTCCCCCTTTCTGAACATGGTGAACAGGGCGTACATGGTGCAGGCCACCACGCAGCCTACCACGAAATTCAGCGGCAGCAGCAGCCCGCCGGACAGGATATTGCCCGGGACGCCGGTGGAAATGTGGCTGTCCATGTGATTGGCTCCGGTAAAGAAATGGTAGCCCTTGGCAAGAGAATAAAACAGCAGGGAGCAGACGGATACCCATTTAAAGGTTTTATAGGTAAAGAATCTTTCAATTTTTTCGTAGCCAAAGGCGTTCTGATACAGGATCAGCCCCGCCCCCAACACCGCGCCGCCGGAAAAGCCGCCGCCCGGCGACAGATGGCCGTTTAAAATGATATAAATGCCATACACAAAGATCAGCGGTGTCAGCAGCCGGGCTGCGGATTGGAGAATCACATCGTCGCCAGGCTCAAAATGACGCTCCATTTCATTTCTTTTTAGCCTTGTTTCTTCATCCTTTTCCCCATAAATGCTCAGCATCAGCAGCACCGTACACACGGCGATGAACAGAACGTGGGATTCCCCCAGGGTATCAAACCCGCGGTAATCCAGAATAATGCCGGTGACGATGTTCATGGCCCCGGTTTCTTCCTTGGTATGTTCCACATAGAATTCGGTCAGCTCGCTGTCCGCCAGCGTATCGGCATTGCCAAACTGCGGCATCCTGGCCACCGCTTCGGCCAGCAGCCAGATCATCGCCGCAGCCACCGCCAGCGCCAGCAGCCGGTACCACCAGGCATCCGCGTAAGCCCGGCGCGGGTTGTTTTGAGGCGGCGTTTTCTTTTTAGACTTTGGTTTGTTTTTACTTTCAACAGTTCCGGTTTCCGGTTTATTCTCCAGGGATTCCGTCATTTCCCGATCCAGGCTGCTGCCGCCGTATTCCAGCCAGGCATGAAAAGCGGAGAAAAAGTCAGGCTTTTGTTTCTTCATCTGCTTCTCCCTTCTCCCGGATGGCATCGATTTTTTTCAGCGCGGCGAACATCAATATGGATGAAACCCCCGCGCCCACCGCCGCTTCGGTAATGGCCAGATCCGGCGCTTCCAGCAGCATCCATACCACGGACATGGCCAGGCCCTGGGCCATGAAGGTGATCAAAGCCGCCAACAGGTTTTTCGTCAGGGCCACGGCCACAGCGCAGACGATCATGAATAAAAGCAGGATCACATTCAGGGCTTCCATTCTTTCGCCTCCGTTTCAAAATGCTTTTCATCCGTTTCCCGGATCAGCCGTCCCAGCAGATGGGAGCACACGGGACTGGTGATCCAGAACAGCGCCACGATGAGCAGGATTTTCAGCGTCACCGGCTCAAAGCCCGCGTAAACCGCGGCGGCCAGCGCCATGAGCATCAGGCCCAGCGTGTCGCTCATCCCGGCGGGATGCAGCCGGTTCATGGAAAAGCGAAACCGGTTCACCCCCAGCACGGCGGTGATTTGAATGAACAGGCCCGCTAAAAGAAAAAACGCAAAAACGACCTGCCGAAGAATGTCAATCATCTTTCCCCGCCTCCCGGTTCTTCTTTTCCATTTTTGCCCGGTGAATCCCGATATAAATGCGGCACAGCAGCACCACTGCCAGGAAGGACAGCATGGCGTAAATCAGGGCGATATCCATCAGATAATCTTCCTTGAGCAGAAAGGACAGAAAGAGAATGATGGCGATGGTGACGGTGCCCGTCATGTTGATGGCCACGATGCGGTCCGAGGTGGACGGGCCCCGCACCGCCCGGTACAGGCAAACGAACAGGCACAGGGCCAGCATGGCCACCGCCGCCTCCATCAGAAGCGTATACAGATTATCCATGAAACGCCTCCTCGATTTTTTTCAGCTTCTTTTCAAAAATCAAATCATCCAGCCCTTCCGCCAGCTCGGGCCGAATGCAATGAACGGTCAGTTCATCCCCCTTTAGAGCCAGGGTAATGGTGCCCGGGGTCAGGGTGATGGCGTTGGCCAGGGCCATTTTCGCCAGCCGCGTTTGCAGCCCGGTATGCACGGTGCGCACGACTCCGTCGGCCTCTCCCAAGTAAATCACCTGGCACATATACAGGTTGGCCTTCACGATTTCCCAGATCACCGTAAAGCAATACGCGATGACCAGGGGCCCGGCCCGGTACAGCCCCATTTCCTTTTTCAGCGACCAATCGCAGAAAAAGCACATAAACAGAAAGGCCGCCGCCGTCACCAGCGCCCCGATGGCGGCGATCTCCCAGGTAAACCTGCCATTGAGCACCAGCCAGAACACAAAAATCCCCAGTGCCATGGTTCTCCTCTTTCCGGCGCGCGGCGGGGCGGTGCCAGCCATTGACCGCCGCATTGCCAAATTTCTACATATAATATAAGGAAACATATTGTTTCTGAAATAGTATACACGAATCCGTCAAAATCCACAAGGCCCAAGAGAGCAAGATTTTCACCCAATAAAACATGAAAGCAGTATCGCCAAATTAGAAATTGGTTTGTTTGTTCAGATATTTGTTCTTTGAATTAAAACTCCGGTCCCGTTCATTTTCGATAGGCTTTTGATAAAAACCGTTATGTTTCATTTGTGTTACAAAATTATGTTAATTTTCTCAATAAAGTATATATAAAATTTGCAATATTTGTACGAAATAATCTCTTGTACAGGCTTTGCAACTTTGATATAATACAGGAAGAAATATATGCCCATTGCGCCAAATCCCCGCGGGCATCTGATTTCATGCCATCGTGAAAGCGAGGTTATGTATGAAAAAAACAAAGATCAGCAAAGCTGTTCTTTCCTTTTTGTTGATTTTGACGCTGTGCACGGGCTGTGCTCCTGCGTCTGTCATCACTGATCCCACTGCTGCTGTTCCCACCGCTTCTCCCGCCCCGCCGCCTGCCGACGCTTCGGCTGAAGAGTCTCCATGGCATAAATTTACCCGCACGGATATGTCCGTGTTCGACACGGTGATTTCCCTGATCGGCTTCGCCAAAGAACAGGCAGAATTTGATGCCATCGCCGATGAGGCGGTGCGCCGTCTGCGGGAATTCGATCATATTTTTGACGGCTACAATGAATACGAAGGGCTCCATAATCTGTACTACGTGAACCGCTACGCCGCCCAGGAGCCGGTGGAAATCCCCGAGCCGCTCTTTGATCTGCTTTCCTGGTGCAAAGAACAATGGGAAGCGGGCTTGCGGGAAACCAACGTGGCCATGGGCGCGGTGCTCTCCATCTGGCATGAATACCGGGACGCGGGCACCAAAAATCCCGACGCCGCCCAGCTTCCTCCCATGGAAGATTTACAATCCGCCAGCCAGCACGTCAGCTTTGATCAGGTGACCCTGGACGAGGAAAAACATACCGTGTTCTTTTCCGATCCCGCCCTGACCCTGGACATCGGCGCGGTGGCCAAAGGCTATGCCGCCGACGCCATCGCGGATTATCTGTATTCCGTCATGCCCTCCTTCCTGCTGAGCCTGGGTGGCAACGTGTACGCGGGCCAGCCGCCTCTGGACGGCCGGGCCGCCTGGGCCGTGGGCGTCCAGGATCCCAAGCACAGCACTGAAGTGGGCAGCGGCGGAGTCTTGGACGTGCTGGATGTGCACGACAAAACCGTCGTTACCAGTGGGGATTACTGGCGCTACTATGTGGTGGACGGGGAGCGGTATCATCATATCATCGATCCGGAAACCCTGATGCCATCCCGGAAAATGCTGTCCGTGACCATCCTGTGCGACAGTTCCGTCCTGGCCGACTTTTTGAGCACCGCCCTGTTCGTGCTTTCTTATGAGGACGGGCGAAAACTGGCAGATAGCCTGGAGGGCGTGGAAGTCATGTGGGTGCTGCCCGACGGCACTGTCGAAGCCACCGAGGGCATGGCCGATTACGCCAGGTCCCTGCGGGGGCGCTGAGGGAGGACGGGATGACGGAGAAAAAAAACAATCGAAAGGCTGTCAACCTGATCGTTGTCGCGGTGATCGCCGTGCTGGCCCTGGGGCTTCTCATCCTGTCCCAGACCATGAAGGACGGAAAAATATCCCCGGATGAGATGCTGGAAAAAATAGCGGCCCTGCCAACGCAGACCCCCGCGCCAATGTCCTCTGCGGAATCAGGCCCCTCCGCCGCCCCCACGGAAAAGGGTGAAAACGAGCTGGCGGAAGGGTATGTGTTCATTATTCTGAACGGAGCGATTTACGGCATCGAACCCTTGGGGGAAGAGCGGGATGTGACGGTGGATCAGGGCAGCGGCATCGTGAACGTGATTCATCTTTTGCCAAACGGCTATTATATGGCCTCCTCCACCTGCGACAATCAGCTTTGCGTAGGCGAGGGAACCGTAACGCTGGACAACCGGCAGCAGCGGATTCTGGGCCCCTGTGTGTACTGTCTGCCCCATCAACTGCAGCTGGAGCTGGTGGTGCCTTCCGCCACGCCGGATCCCAACGCGCCGGATATTTAACCTTTGTTCCCAAGGGCTGAGCGTCAGCCCTTTTCCCGCAAAAAGCGGGAATCAATCCCTTACCAAGAAACTGTGTTTCCCAAGGGAAACGGAGATAGGAGGACAGAACCAAGTGAAGAAACAACTTCCCGGCTGGGCTGTGCTGCTCATCATCACCCTGGTCGCGGGCCTGGCCCTGGGCGGCACCAACGCCCTGACCAAGGACCCCATCGAACAGCAAACCCGAATCAAGGCGGAAAACGCCCGGAAAGCAGCGCTTCCCGAAGCGGACGCCTTTGAGGAACTGCCCCTGGGCGAGGGAGCCACCGTGGATTGGGTCTATGCCGGGCTCAAGAGCGGCAATCCCGTGGGCTATGTGGCCCAAAAAACCGTCAACGGTTTTGGCGGCAAGGTGGAAGTGATTGCAGGCGTGGATACCAAGGCCGCGCCGGACACCTTCACCATCGGCGGCATTACCGTGGGCGGATCGGATTTTTCTGAAACCGCTGGCCTGGGCGCCCGCGCCAAGGAGCCTGCGTTCACCGGCCAGTTCCCCGGAAAGGTCTATCCCATCAGCTATATCAAGGCTGGCGGAACGCCCACCGAAAGCACCGTGGACGCCCTGACCTCCGCCACCATCACCACCACCGCGGTGGTGAACGGTGTCAATGACATCGTCAAATACGTCAAGGCCGACGTGATGGGCATTGCCGGTGTGGAAATGCCCGCCAAGCCCACCGACGGCGTGTTCTCTTCCTCTGAAAAAGGTTTCCGCGGCCCCGTGTATGTGGAAGCCGCCTTTGACGCGGCCGGAAAGGTCACCTACATTTCCGTAGGCGATGAGCAGTTCGCCGAGGATATCGGCGTTG
>CAMOUF010000164.1 GCA_946626395.1 uncultured Clostridia bacterium | reverse complement strand
CGGGGGTATTGAAATGCAGCTCCAGGGCGTCGGCCCCTGCCAGGGAAAGCTCCTTGGCCTGCCGCACCCAATCCTTTTCCCAATCGCCGCCCTTGACGATATCGCTGTAATGCCCCACAGACACCCACAGCTTGATATCAGAATCCAGCTCCCGGCGCGCCTTTTTAACTTCTTCGCAGTATTGCTCCAGGGTGGAAACGGTATCCGGCACCTGACGCCCCACGGCATGGCTGTGAAAGCACGGCTGGCCCTGATACGCCGCCGCCGCGTCCGGATAAAAGAAGCCGCCGCCGCCGCTGCCATGGCCAAAGTTGCGCATGGTAATGGCGCCGGGACGCATTTTCGCGCTCTTGAGCACGTTTTTCGCGCCCTGGGTAGCCGGAGAGGAGGCCACCACGAAGGGATTGGTCATATCCAGGGATTTTACATACAGGTCAGCCATGATCTTCACCGCTTTCCAAAAGATTCAGAAGGGTTTGGGCGTCGGAGCGGAATTGCTCCGCCGTATCGTCCCGAACGAATTCCAGCAGCGCGCAGTGAACGCCGCCCAGATCCGCCGCGGCGTCCAGATAATACTGCCATTCCGCCGCGTTCAGGGGGCCGCGCTTGCCGTCCGGCCAGGAATACACATGAAAGTTCAGCAGCCTGCCGCCCATCCTTCCGATCCCCCGGACGCGCTCCCGGGGCGTCAGCGCCACCGTGGGCTGCCACAGACAATACAGATTGGGATGGTTGGCTTCCCTGAGCAGACGCTCAGCCGATTCGTTGGTATCGGTGAGGGTGTTTTTATGCCATTCAAAAGCCACCTTGATCTGCTCCCGGGCGGCTATTTCGGCAATCAGCCGGGCTTCCTCCGCCAGGCGGCGGAACAGTTCATCGTCCACCTCGGCGGACGCCCGGGTCCCGGCCCAGACGCGGATCAGCGGCGCGCCCAGGGCTTTGGCGGAACGCAGGCTGCGTTCAAAGGCGGGGAGGGGCTGTTCATTTTCCCCCAGGCGGAAATACGACCCGTAAGCGGCGACCCGCAGCCCCGCCGCCTCCGTTTTCTGCCGCAGCAGCGCGGCGCCCTGGGGATCATCCGGCTGCACATGGACGTTTTCGGACCATTCCACCGCCTTCAGCCCGCACTCCGCCAGCAGGGCGATCACATCCTCCGCCGTCAGGGGCATTTTTTTGAAGGTGGCGGACACCGCCCCGGGAATCCATTGGGTTTTCATAGCTTCAGCACCGCTTCCCATACGCTTTCCTCCACCGGGATTCCCTTTTCCATATTTTCGGCGCGGGTTTTCATCATGTTTTTGCCGGGGTAATACACCGGGCGGGCGGGGTCCACCGGCTTGGAGGTCTGCATATCGGCCAGGGAATCCCGCACCTTTTGGGCAAATTCCTTCCCGTCGGGCAGACGGTTCAGGTCGATGGCGATAAACACCTGGCTCAGCTCGGTTTCCGTGGGCAGCTCGCCCACCTGCCGGGCGGTGCGGCCCCCGCTCAGGGCGGAGGCGATCAGATCCAGCATCAGGGAAATCCCGCTGCCCTTCCAATAGCCGATGGGCAGCACCTGATGGGTGGCCAGGATATCGGCGGCGTTGCGGGTGATCTGCTGCTGGGGATTAAAGCCGCCGTCCACCGGCAGCTCCTTGTTCTGCCGGGCATAGCTTTCCAGCTTGCCGTAAGAGAACATGGAAACGGCCACGTCCAGCAGCACCGGGGCCTCGTCCCCGTTGGGCACGGCGAACACCACCGGATTATTGCCCAGGCGGGCTTCCCGGCCTCCCCAGGGCGGCATATTGGGCACGGTGTTGGTCCAGAGAATGCCGATGCAGTTTTCCTTCACCGCCATCAGGCCGTAATTGCCGGGCCGCATCCAATGATTGGTATTGCTGAGCGCCACCACGCCGATGGTTTGCCGGTGGGCCAGCTCGATGGCCCGCTCCATGCAGCGGTAAGCGTTCAGATTGCCGCATCCGCGGTGGCCGTTCCACCGCTCCAGCATGCCCAGGCTGGCTTCCATTTCCGCTTCCGCGTTCACGTCCACCGAGCCGTTCTCGATGGATTTGATAAACTTGGGAAAGCGGTTGAGCCCATGGGTATAAATGCCGTCCCGGCTGGCATCGGCAAACAGCGTTGCGGACAGCTGGGCCCGCTCTCCTTCGATCCCGTATTTGTTCAGCACGCGGATAAATTCTGTACGCATCGTTTCGTAGGGCACACGCATGTGATTTTCCTCCTCAGATGTATTTGCGAGAGCGTCCCCCGTTCCATGGTTATCCCTTCACCGCGCCCACCATGATCCCCTTCACGAAATACCGCTGAATGAAGGGATAGACGCACAGGATGGGAATGGTCGCCACCACGATGGTGGCAAACTGAATGGTTTCGCTCATCATAAAGCCTTCGTCGGTATCGGACAGGATCAGGATCTCCCGCAGGATCAGCTGCAGGGGATAATACTTCCGATCCTTGATAAAGAGCATGGCGTTGAACCAGCTGTTCCAGTGGGACACGGCGTAATACAGCGCCACCACCGCCACGGAGGGCAGGATCAGGGGCGTGATGATGCGGAACAGGATGGTCAAATGGCCCGCGCCGTCCAATTGAGCGCTTTCCTCCAGGCTGTCGGGCACGCCGGTCATGGCCGTGCGCACGATCACCAGATTGAACACATTGATCAGGGAAGGCAGGATCAGCGCCCAGATGGATTTATACAGCCCCACGCCCTTCACCACGATGAAGAAGGGGATCATGCCGCCGGAAAAATACATGCTGAAAACCACCATCAGGTTAAAGAACTTTTTCAGCATATATTTTTTTCGGGACAGCACATAGGCTGCTACCAGGGAAAACAGCATATCCAGGGAGGTGCCCACGATGACGATGAACAGCGTGTTGCGATAGCCCGTCCAGATATTCTGGTTGGCGATCACGGATTCATAAGCCGCCAGGGTGGGCTTGAGGGGCCAGAGCAGCAGGCCGGAATGGGCCATATAGGAAGCGCCGTCGCTGAAGGAGCCTGCCACCACATGGATCAGGGGGATCAGGATCAGCACGCACAGAAGAATCATCAGCAGATCATCGGCGGCATAGAAGATGCGCTCGCCCAGCGGGATACGGATGGCCTTTTTTTCATTGGGCTTGGTTACGGAAGACATGCTTTTCCCCTCCTTTCACCACAGGCTGTTTCCGCCCAGACGGCGGGTGATCTTGTTGGTAAAGAATACCAGCACGAAGCATACCACGGAATTGAAGAAGCCCACCGCGGTGGAATAGCTGAAATTCACGTTTTCAGCAAAGCCCCGGCGATACACATAGGTGTTGATCACGTCCGCCCGCTCATAGGTCAGGGGCGTATACAGCAGCATGATCTTTTCGTAGCCTACGTCGAACATCTTGCCCACCTTCAGAATGAACATGATCACGATGGTGGGCACCAGGCAGGGAATGGTAATATGGATGATCTGGTGCCATTTGTTGGCCCCGTCCACCCGGGCGGCTTCATACAGCTCCTGGTCAATGGCGGTCAGGGCGGAGAGGTACACGATGGAATTCCACCCGATATTGGACCAGATATCCGACACGATATAGATGGGAACAAAATAATTGGGTTCATACAGCATGTTGGTGACCGGCATGCCGAAGATGCTGTGGAGCAGCATGGTCACGCCCCCTGTGCGGCTGACCAGGTCCCGGATGATGCCGCACACCACCACCACGGAAATGAAGTGGGGAATGTAGCTGATGGTCTGCACCACCCGGCTCATTTTGCGGGAGCGAAGCTCATTGATCAGCAGAGCCAGCACGATGGCGGAGGGGAAGGAGAAAAGCAGGGTGGACAGGGCAATGGTGAATGTGTTGCGCAGCAGCCGGGGCAAATACGGATCGTTGAAGAAATTGATGAAGTGCTTCAAATCCACCCATTTGCTGCCCATGATCCCTTTGGCGGCCTTGTAATCCTGGAAGGAGATCACCAGCCCGGCCATCGGCGCGTACTTGAACACGATGAAATAGGCGAGCACGGGCAAAAACAGCAGATACAGCCGCCAGTTCATTTGAAAATCCCGGTGAATGCGCTTGCCAAGGGGAATGCGGGGCTTATTGACCACCGGTCCTTTCCCGGGCTTGGACAGGGTGCTCATGTGGGTCGCCTCCTTATGCTCATGGGATAGGTATAGGCTTCCTCCAGAAGCCGGGTGGTTTCCAGCGCGTCCGCCGGGGTGATGAAGGGCGGCTGTCCCGCCTGGATCCGGCGGTAAAAATCCTGGATGAAGGGGCCGTGGCCGCTGCCCCAGTAATCCTTGCCCACGGCCAGGGCCGTGGTGTAATCCTCAAAGGCTGTGCCCTCGGGCCCCTTGATTGTCAGCCGCGCGCCGTCCAGATGAAGCTCGCCTTTTTCCAGCAGCAGGTGCATCTGCACCGGCAGATTATTGGCCCCGCAGTTGCTGGCATAGAAAAGGAAGCGGCCGCCCGCGCTGTTTGTGAGCAGCATATCGCAGGTATCCTCGGTCTCAATGGTGTCCGCCAGCCGCTTGGCGGACATGGTGCAGCCCCGCAGCGTCATTTCTCCCGCCAGGTAGCGCAAAAGATCCAGCGTATGCACGGCCTGGTTGATCAGCACGGAGCCGCCCTCCGTTTCCCATTTTCCACGCCAGGGGCTGTTCTGATAATAGGGCTCCGCCCGGTTCCAGGTCACAAAGGCGCTGCCGCCCAGCACCTGGCCCAGGGCCCCGCTGCCGATCAATTCCTTCATGCGCCTGGAAGCTCCGTTATAGCGGTTTTGAAAGCAAACCGTCAGCGTTTTTCCGCTTTCCAGGGCGGCGGCTTCCATGGCCCGGGCTTCCCCAAGGGAAACGCCCATGGGCTTTTCGCACAGCACATGCTTGCCCGCCCGCAGCGCGAAAATGGACATTTCCGCGTGCAGATAATGGGGCACGCAGATATGCACCGCGTCAATATCGTCCCGGCAGATCAGCTCCCGCCAATGGACGTATCCATCCGCGCCCTGCGCCTCTGCGGCCTTTTGGAGCTTTTCCTCATCCACATCGCATACCGCCCGCAGCGACACATTTTCCAGCTTTTCCAGCGCGTGGAAATGATTCCCGGAAATCATGCCGCAGCCAATGACGCCAACACCCAGCTTCTCCATGAAAGCCCCTTCTTTCCGATGTTTATTCCGGCAGCGCGCCGCCGCATTTTTCTTTCAGCAGCGCGCAGAACGCTTCTTCATCCACCGGCACGTTCACCCAGCCGCCGCCCGTCCAGTCGGACAGATGAATGGCGTTGGAGATTTCCAGTCCGTTCAGGCCCTCCAGCCCATTGGCATACAGCGGGGCCCCCGTCAGAACAGACTGGCAGAAGTTCTCCATGATGCCGGGATGGGAGGTATATTCCCCCTCCACCGGCACATCCATGGACTGTATTTTGGGTTTGCCCAGGCCCTTGGTCCAGGAGGCGTTGAATTCCGGCTCCTCCATTTCCAATTGATCCAGATGGATTTTGCCGTTTTCCACCACCAGGCGGCCCTTGGTGCCGTCAATTTCCAGCCGGTTGGTGCCCGGCGCGTCGATCACGGTGGTGATATAAGTGCCGATGGCGCCGTCCGGGAATTCCGCCATGGCGATCACATCGTCCTCCACTTCGATTTTCCGGTGGCGGCCGTAATACACCTGGGCCTTCACCCGGCAGGGCATACCCACGATCCACTGCCACATATCCAGGTTATGGGGATTCTGGTTCAGCAGCACGCCGCCGCCCTCGCCCTTCCATGTGGCCCGCCAGCCGCCCTGATCATAATAGCTTTGGGAACGGTACCAGTTGGTGATCAGCCAATGGGTATGCACGATACGGCCCACCGCGCCGGACTTCACCAGCTCCCGGGCCTTTATGAACACCGGATCGGTGCGCTGATTGAAATCCATGGCGAAGCGAAGCTCGGGATGGGCCTTCGCCGTTTCGTTCATGCGCTTCACCTGCCGGGTATACACCCCCGCCGGCTTTTCCACCAGGGTATGCAGCCCGTGCTCTAAGGCGTAAATCGCCAGGGAAGGATGCAGATAATGGGGCGTGCAGATGTGCACTGCGTCCACCGCGCCGGAATCCATCAGCGCCTGGGCGGAGGCAAAATACTGAACGGCATCCCCCAGGGCTTCCTTCGCCGCTTCCAGGCGTTTGGGGTCCGTATCCGCGATGGCGCATAGCTTCAGGGAGGGCACCTTGCCCTCCAAAATCTTTTTCACATGCTGGCTGCCGATTTTGCCGTAGCCGATGATGCCGTACCGAACCTGATCCATCTTACGCTTCCTCCCACACCTTTTTCAGCATTTGCACAGCCTTTGGGCCGTCGGCGGACAGATCGTCCGTTTTGCCTTCCACGCTGACAAGGCCGGAATAATTCGTGCGCTTCATGGCGGCAAACATTTCGGCATAGCCGGATTCGGGCTCCACCGGCACCCGGCGGCCCGCCAGCGTGGCGATATGGGCGTGGGCGATGCCGCATACCCGCTCAATATCGCTGACCGGCTGATTTTCCAGCGCCACATGATAGAAATCGGCCAGCAGCTTCACCCGGGGATGGTTCACGGCCGCCATCAGGCAGGCCCCCTCTCCCAAAGAATTGATCATGTTGGTTTCATTCCGGTTCAGGGGCTCGATCACGATCGTCACATCGTATTCCCCGGCCACTTCCCCCGTCAGCCGCGTCACCTGGACAAGGCGGCGGAAGGCATCGCCATAGTCCATTCCTTCCGGGCGGTTTCTGCTTTTCCCGCTGCCGAACACGGCAATTTTGCCGCCCAGACGCTGTACCCGGGAAAGCGCGCCCCGCAGGTATTCCCGGATCTGAGTATCTGTGGTTTCAGGGGCAAGGAGCAGCAGGGTTTTGGGAAACAGCAGATTGAAGCTGGGCGCGGGAATGGGGGCCGCCTCCACGGCGTCCAGGCAGGCGGAAAAAGCTTCCTCCGTCAGGCCCGCGATATAGTTCACCGGCGGCTCGATATAATCAAATCCCGCCGCGGCCACCGCGCTGATCTGATCAGGCTTTGCGCAAAAACCGATTTTCATGCTTCTCATTTCCTTTCCACTTCGTCGCCCCGCAGCGTCAGGCGGGTGTGATAGACGCCGCTGAGGGCCACCACAGCCGCGTCCTCATCAAAGGTCACTTTCGCTTCGCACCCCGCGGGCGCGATCACCGTAACGCAGCGGAAGGGGGCCTTGCCCTGCCGCTGCAGCGTCAATTGCGGTGCGGGAACGCGCAGGCTGTAGCCATAGCTGACCCATCCGCCGATGGGGTCCTCGCTGCCCTGCAGCACGGAGGAGATCATTTCCGTATCGCAGGCCGCCGTGACGGCGTATCTGCGTCCCCTGGGCGTTTCATACAGATAATGCATGCTTTCGCCGGTCAAAGCGCCGGGCGCGAAATTGAAGGTCAGGCGGAAGTCATGGGCCGAAAGGCCCAGGCCGGTGATCCTGTCGTCCAGCACATACACATCCTTTTCCAGGCGCACGGCCACCCGGTGGTGATAAACCGGATCGTCAGTGAACACATAGCCGTTGTGGCTCACGTCGATCACGGCATACTGATCGTTTTCCTCGAACCGGTGCAAAAACAGCCTGACGCCCCGCACCCGGCTGACCCCGGGCACCGCGCCCATGGTCAGATCGTCGCAGTACAGGGTATTGTGGGAAAGGGCACCCGTAAAATAATGCCGCCAGTTTTTCCAGATGGATTGATTATAGATGTAGCGGCCCCCGTCCAGCAGGATATCCTCCCCGGCGATTTGCAGCTCGAAATGCCCGGTGTCGTTATGGCTGTGGGTGCTCTTCTCGCCCCGTTCCAGCTGCACGCCGTGGATATGCATATAGCTGTCCTCGCTTCCCCAGCCGGTGCGCATGATATGGATGCCCGCTTCTTTCATGGAGAAATTGCGCTGGGTGGGAGCGTGGCCCCGCTGCCGTCCGGAAGCCACCCACAGAAAATCGCCGCGGCCCGTCCATTCCGCCATCTGGCGGAACCAGGCCCGCATTTCATTGAGATCATAAGGGTCCATGGACAGGTTCATCCCCTCGTAAAGAGAGGTGTCGCTCCGCCGGGCCAAAAGGTCGTCCCGGTCAGCGTCGCCGATCATGGGCGTGGAAAAATCGGGCTTGAGCTGCCGCAGAATGAATTCGCAGGCGCGGCTGAGGGTATCCTTGGCGTAGGGCGGCACGGGGATGCCGTTCAGCTGGCACAGCCGGACGCACTGGAAATAGCTGATGGCCGCCACCATATGGTAGATGCTGGTGCGTTCCATGTGCACGCCGTCGTTATCGAAGGAATAGCGCATTTCGTGCATCACCCGCTGATACCCGTGCCGGAACCAGGCTTTGTCCCGGTCCAGCTCGGGAAACAGAATGGCGGTTTGCAGCAGGGCCCCGGATTCCATGGTGAGCCAGTTGCTGCTCTTTTCATGGTTGGTATAATGGGTGACCAGATAATCGGCATGGGTTTTCACCGCGCTCAGGTACAGGGCCCAGCCTTCCCCGTCAAAGGCCCCGCTTTCCCGGAAGGCGCACAGGCAGGGGAGAAAGGCCGTGTAGAGCCGCATGGCGGTTTCAATGTGCCGCCAGGGATAGCTGGGATACTTGTGCTTTTCGATATAGCCCGCTTCGTCGGCGTAAAAATCCTCGATGGGCCAGGCTGCCAGAAAGCTCTTTAACAAGGCCAGCGCTTCCCGGGGATACCGCTCATCCCCCGTTTTCGCGTAGGCCCGGGCCAGCGGCTGCCAGAAAATGAACCGGTACAGGCTCCAGCTCCATTCGTTGTCGTGGGCCGCGTCGTCGGTGGGATTGAAATGCCAGTCCACTTCCCCCGGAAAGGTGTAGCCGTACAGGGTATGGCGCATCACCTCTTCCGCGTCCTGGATCAGGTGATCGTCCGTGTTTTTCCGAAGATCCTCCAGGGTGAAGAGATACTTGGGGGTCTGCCTTGCGCGGAAATGGGCCATGATCGCTTCCGCGCAGCCCGCTTTGTCTCCGGCGTCCAGCTTCTCTTTGGCTCTGGCCAATTCGGGGTGGCTTACATCCGTCAGGCTGATCAGCGTATCCATCCAGTTCATGGGGCGTTTTCCTCCGTTTATCTTTTTCGGAATGCTCTGGAAAGGCCTCCGGCGCGCCTTTCCGCAGCATTCCCGGCCATACGGAACGCAGGGGCGGCTTTGCCGCCGCCCCTGCTCGGGCAAGGTGATCAGTTGGCCATGAAAGCGTCGTAAGCAGCCTGCTTGTACTGGATCGCGCGGCTCAGGCCGAAGGCTTCCATCTGGGCCACGTAGGCGTTCCAGGCTTCCTCGGTCAGTTCTTCCTGGCCGGTGATCCACTTGGCTTCATGTTCATCCTTGTAGGTCTTGATATTGGCGGTGATGGTGGCGAAGTCATCCGCGTTCTCGGTGGCAATGGCAGCGCCGGCGGGATACATATACTTGCCAAAGTCCGTCTTGGTCCACAGATGCATACCGGCCACCTGGGCGGAGTAGCTGTAGTACTGATCGTTCACGCGGGTATCCTGCACCACGGGGCCGTTCTGATGGCCGCGGGCATACAGGCTCAGGGCGGCGGCCACGTTCAGGCCGTCCGCGTTGTGCAGCACCACGTCGGTGAAGGTGGGATAGCCGTCCACCATGTTGTAGCTTTCGCCTTCGATGCCGAAGCAGTTGATCATGTGGCCTTCTTCAGAGTACATCCAGTCCAGCAGATACACGGCGGCTTCAAACTTTTTGCCGCCCTCGTCCGCCAGGCGCTTGGAAATGGCGGCGGAGGAGCCGGAAGCGTCGTACAGGCCGTTCATCTTGGAGAACTTGGCATTCTGGCCCTTCACGGAGGTCACGGGCACGGTGGTGACCATATCGCTTTCATCGGAGATCAGGCCCGCTTCCAGCAGATAGGGGAAGATATTGGAGGCGCCGCCGCCGCAGGCGTCATAGGTGGCAAAGGCGTTGCCGGCAGCCATGATGCCGCGGCCGTCGCCGGCCTTGGTGTGGGTCAGGTAATCGGGGTCAATCAGGCCATCGGCATACCAGGAGGCCATCTTCTTCAGGTATTCAAAGTGGCTGTCCTCCACCAGGCCGTTCTTGACCACGCCGTCTTCCACATAGTAGTCCCAGAAGTTGTCGTAGCCGGGGGTGAAGATCTGGTTCATCCATTCGGTGCGGGTGATGAAGGGGATCATATCCGGATACGCGGCCTTCACGGCGCGCAGCACGGTGTCCCACTCGTCGATGGTTTCGGGAACCTCCAGGCCCAGCTTCTTGAGGATGTCGCCCCGCATATAGAAGCCGGAGGTGAACAGGCAGTTGTTGTTCTCAAAGGTGGTGCCGCGCAGGAAGGGGAACACATAGTAGTCGCCGTCCGCGGTCTTGACCGCCTTGTCGATGGCCACTTCGTTGTCCAGGATGGCCTTCAGGTGGGGGGCCTTGCCGGAGGCGATCACATCGTTCAGGGAAATGATCACTTCGTCGTCAATGGCCGCGGAAGCGCCGCCGGGATAAGCGGTCCAGGAGTATTCCACGATGTCGGGCATTTCATCCGGCACAGCGGTGAGCAGATTGAATTCGGTGCCATCCTGACCGGCGGCGGGATGGATGAATTCGATTTCAATGCCGGTGGCTTCCTTCACGGCCTCATACCAGCGGGTCTGCGCCATGTTGGTCACCTTGGCCGCGTCCAGGTTTTCATGCAGCTTGACCCAATAGGTCAGCTTCACGCCCGCGTAGGGCTTGTCTTCCGCGGCAAAAGCGGGCAGGGCGAAAATCGTCGCCAGCATCGCCAGCGCCAGGCACAGGGATACCAGTTTCTTCATGGTTGTTTCTCCTTTTTGATTTTATTTTATCAGCGGTTCCACCGCCAATAATTCGTTGGTTACAGGGCAATGCCCGCTTCCCCGGGCAGCGCCCATTTTTGAGCGGAGGCCAGGAAGGCATCTTCCAAGCCCCGCACGCAGGGGAACCGGTCCCCATCCTCCTCCAGCCATGTCACATGGGAAGGATCGATATCCCGAATCGGCAGGGCCTGGGCCATGCGCACCGCCTGCAAATGGGATAAGCCGGATTCCGGCCCGCACAGGGGATGGGTCCCGTCCTTCACGCACTCCACGGCGTCGTACAGCTTCTGCATCATGGGCGTATTGCCGTCCAGGCCGTAATCGATGATTTCCCCCGTATCGGTCCTTACCTCAAATGGCTTGCCCTTGCCCCAGGACAGCGTTCCATGCTCAAATTCCCCAAAGCCCATCTGCCCCAGGTTTTTGCTTTTCAGGGGATGGGCGGTGTAATACATGAGCGGCGTTCCCCCGTCCGCCATAAAGCGCAGGGCGGCGATATCGTAGTTTTCCACCCGGGGGTTCCCCCGGTACAATTCCCCCTCCACCGTCTTTAGCCCCGCGGGTGTTTCCATGGTATCGCCCAGCAAAAACGTCATCAGCTGAAAATGATGGGCGCAGGCGTTCATGAACGGGCTGTCCAGCACTTCCCGGCCATCCAGGGTGATTTTCCCCGCCCAATTGCTCCGGGCGTAATAGTTTTCCCCTCGCCGCATGGCGTGGACGCAGCGAAAGCGCAGGGGCTTGCCGAACCGGCCAGCAAGAATATCCCGTTTCAGCGCCAGCACCGCCCGGTCGTAATTCAGCTGCCAGCCCAGCGCCAGGAAGCGGCCCGCTTCCCGGGCGGCCTCCTTCATGGCCAGCGTTTCCTGCTTTGTCAGGCACAGGGGCTTTTCGCACAGCACGTTCACGCCGTTCTTCAGGCACTCCAGCACCATGGCGGCATGCAGATGGATGGGGGAGGAAATCACAGCCAAATCCGCCTGATCCCGCTCAAAAAAGCTTTGCAGGCTGGTATACACGGGAATGCCCTTTTCCCTGATTACGGGGAATTTTTGGTCCAAACCGGGGGCCACGTCCACAATGCCCACCACATCGCCGCCCACGTCCTTTTCCGTGGCTTCGGCCAGGTATTTTTGCCCGTACATGCCCACGGACACCAGCACGATCCGAACCCGATCAATCCCGGACATCGCCCATTTCCTCCCGTATATTCCGAAATACCGCCTGACCTGCGCCCACGGCGGCCAGGCCAAGCAAAGCGCCGCTAAAGCGTTTTCCCCCTGCCAGGCCTTCATCGGTTAAGTATTCTGCGCGGAAGGTCTTCGTTCCGTTTGCTTCCCCGCAGGAAGCCATAAACGCAAGGCCATGGCACTCCATCCGCAGCCTGGCCTGCCAGCCGGGTACGCGGCCCAGCGTTTCTTCCGTTTCCTCGTTTCCGATGCGCTGCCAGAGCACCACGTCCGCGCCCTGGGCCGTTTTCCGAAGGCCCAGCACAAAATAGCTTCGTTCATCGTAATAGCCCGTCAGCCCGGCAAAGCTGCCCGCTTCCATCTGCCGGATATCCACTGCCGCTTCCAGCACGGCATCCGCTTCCCGCAGCCGATGCAGCAGCGCGTGGGCGTCGTCCGGATCGGAAAGCTCTGCGCCCCCCCGCACCCGCACGCTTCCGTCGGGCTCCAGGCGGGAAAAGCTTTCCGGAGAAAGCCGGGGGCATACCCAAGGCTCTCTCTGCTCCACGGGTGCGTCGGGCAGCAGCTTCTTTTGCAGGCAGGAGGGGCCCTTCAATTGATTGACCATGGGCCAGCCGTCCGGGGTCCATTCCAGCGGGTCCAAAGCGGTTTCCCGGCCCATCAGCGTTTTTCCCTCCACCTGCCTGCCGCACAGATACACGAAAGCCCAGCGGCCGTCCGGCAGCTCCACCGGTTTTCCGTGGCCGCCCCGGCGGATATAGGCTTCTTCCTCCCGTTTGCCCAGAATGGGGTTGAAGGGACAGCTTTCATAGGGCCCGTACAGGCTGCGGGACCGGGCGCAGGATTCCACATGGTCAGGGCCCGTGCCCCCCTCCGCCAGGAACAGGTAGTACCAGCCGTCCTTTTTCATCAGATGGGGCCCCTCGCTTTTGATCCTGTTCCAGCCGTACCAGATCATGCGGGGGGTTCCCAGCAAGTCCCCTTCATCGCTCAGGGGCGTCAGCTGCGCGCCGATATTGGTGACCAGATACCGCTTTCCATCATCATCCGTGAAAATGGAAGGGTCGATGCCGTCCACATCCAGGAATTTGGGAGTGTCCCAGGGGCCCTGGGGCGTGGGCGCGGAGGTGATCATCTGAGTACGCACAGGCACGGCAGGAGCGCGCAGCGTGGCCACCACCCAGAACCGGCCTTTGTAATAAGAGATGTCCGGGGCCCAGTAGCCATAGCCCCCAGGCACGCTGCGCAATCGGGCGGTGTCCGGGTCCGTGAACACATGGCCGATGGTTTCCCAATGCACCAGATCCCGGGAATGGCTGATGGGCAGGGCGGGCACCATCGCAAAGGAAGAATTGACCATGTAATAATCTTTTTCCACCCGCACAATGGAAGGGTCGGGCCGAAAGCCCCGGAGCACGGGATTCCGGTAGCACTCCGAAAGACGGACGCCGCAAAGCGCCTCCAGGGTGTTTAGCGCTTCTTTTCCGGTTTTCGCGGCGATATCCAGCGGCGTGATGCCCTGATCATCCCCCGTCAGGGCGTCCATGCCCAGTACCTGGAGAACAAAGGCCATGGTCTCCCGGTCGCCGGAGGCAGCCGCCGCGTGGAGCAGGCTTCTTCCCTGGGCGTCCTTTTCCAAAGGCATGCCATGGCAGCGTTCCACCAGCAGGCGCAGCATATCCGCTTTCCCCAGCCGCGCGGCATGGTAAGCCCAGCCGGTTTTTACAGGGCCGGGCACCGCGGCATATTTCCCGTCATGCAGGCTGCGTTCCAGCGTTTCACGCGCTCCCGCTTCAATCAGGCGTTCCGGCGCCGCTTCCATGCTCCTTATCCTCCCTGCATTTTTTCCACACCCGCTCAAACCACAGATCCCGCTCCGGCATGGGCCGGGCAGGCTCCCGGCGGCTTTGGGCTCCCCGGGTCAAAAGTACGCCGGGGGGATTTCCTGTTTCCTGCGCCGCGAAGAGCATGGCGGACAACACCGCTGCCTGCGTCACCAAAATATCCTTGAGCAGCAGGCCTTCCACCATGTTTTCCCCTACGGGCACGGCTTGCAGAAGCGCTTCTTCCGCCTGCTTTTTTAACGCTTCCATGCCGCTTGGGTCCCGCTGAAAGGCGGCGGCGCGGGTCATTTCCCGCTGGAAAAAAGCAGCGTCTCCCCGGGGCAGAAGAATGGGCGAAAAGGGCAAGGCTGTTTCCGATACCCTGCGGCTGTTTTTCATGATGTGCCGCGCTGCCCGGAGGGACCCGGCCTGGGTGGAATTCAGCGCCGTGCCGCCGGGGCGCTTTCTGCCAAAGGTGCCCGCCGCTTCGCCGCATACATACAGCCCCGGCACGCAGGTCTGCCAATCGGCGTCCACGGCGATGCCGCCGTTGTGGTGCTGGGCGCAGACCCGGATCTCCAGCATGTCCCTTTCCAAATCAATGCCGTGATCCCGGTACAATTGAACAGCCGGAGCGTTCATGGCCTTGAGGCGAAGGAAGGGGGTTTCCTGAACCGCGCCGCAGTTTTCAAGATAGGTTCTTGCTTCCTGCGGAAGATTGCTTAGAGCCCAGCCCCGGGGATTCCTGCTGTAATCCAGGTATACCTTCCGCCCCGCGTCGTTTTCCCGCTTCACCAGAATATCCACCTGGCTGGAGCCGGGCACCTTGCTTTCATCAAAGGGCCATTGATAGCCCTTCAAAAAAGTCAGGGCCAGGGCCTGCTTTTCTCCCAGGGCATCTGCCAGGAATTCCCGCTGGGTGCCCTCTCTGTCCACCGACACATAGCGGGGAATCACCTGCTGATAGCTTCCGCTCACATTCCAGCGGAATTTCACGGAGGCCAGGCCGTACTGCCAGCAGTCCAAATTCGCCCCCGCCGCCCCGGCTTCCAGGGCCAGGCCGCTCATGCCATGCTGGCTTTCCGGGTACACCCGGTCCTGATAAATATGGGCGGGGCCGCCGGTGCACAGGACCACATTGGCGCAGCGCACCCGGAGAAAATCTTTTTTATCGGTCAAATACACGTCCAGCGCCGCCACGCCGTTTTCATTTGTCACGATACGGGCCGCCAGCGCGCCTTCTAAAATGGAAACGCCCCGGGTAAGAACGGATTTTTCCAGGGCCTCCGTCATGTATTTGCTGGTCAGGGGCCCGGCGGAGGTAGCCCGGCGGCGGGTATCGTGGTCCGTCTGGTAGCCCACATATTCCCCGTATTCATTGGCGGGAAAGGGCACGCCCAGGGAAACCAGCTTGAGAAAGCTGGGGGCGGAGGCCGCCGCCTCGCACAGCGCCGTATCGCCGTTCACATCGGGATAATGCAGATCCCGGGCCAGCGCGCCCACGCTGTCGCCCTCGTCGCCGGACAGGGAAAGCTTATAATAGGTTTGTTTGTCACTGCCGGTGTTCCGGGAGGTGCCCGCGTTCATATCCTCGGTCACCAGCAGCAGGCTGGTTTCGCCCAGCGCCGCCAGGGTGTCCGCCGCGTTCAGCCCGGCGCAGCCGGACCCCACCACCACAGTGCGGACGATTCTTTCTTCCACGGCAAACACCCCCTTTTGGATTCAATGGAAACCTGCGCCTGTGCTTTCCAGCGTCAAAGCCGCTGAAGCTGAAAGCCGCCGTCCGCGTCCAGCACCTGGCCCGCGGAATAATCCAATAGCCCATCGGCGCAGGCCAGCGCCATCTTCGCCACATCCAGGGGCGTGCCGAAGCGCTTCACCGGCAAAAGGCCCCCTTCAATCAGCCGTTGGTACTTGTCATGCACCACTTTCGTCATATCCGTATCAATGATGCCGGGGCGGATCTCAAACACCGGAATGCCTTCCCCGGCCAGCCGGTCGGCAAACAGCCGGGTCACCATGCCCACCCCCGCCTTGCTCACGCAGTATTCCCCCCGGGAAACGGAGGAGGTATAGGCGCTCATGCTGCCGATATTGATGATCCGGGGCTGCCAATCGGGCATATGCGCCTCCCGCTCGGCGATCATTTCCCTGGCAAACAGCTGGCACATGAACAGCGTGCCCTTCAGATTGATGCCCAGCACCCGGTCAAAGCTTTCTTCCGTCATTTCCAGCAGATCGCGCCGCTCCAGGGGGGCCACCCCGGCATTGTTGACCAGCAGATCGACACGCCCGTACCCGCTTACAATGTATTGCAGCGCCGCCTTCCGGTCTTCCTCCCTGGAAATATCGCAGGAAAAGTAATTGCAGCTGGAGGGCAGGTCCTCCGGCCTTTCCTTCCTTGCGCCGGAATAAACCACCGTCCAGCTCTTTTCCCGCAGCAGATCAGCAATGCCCCGGCCGATGCCCCGGCTGGAACCGGTTACGAAAGCGACCTTCACAGCCTGTATACCTCCCTGTCCCTGACGACGCAGCCCGCAGGCGTTCCCTGGCGCAGCAGCGCCGCGCAGCCCCCGCAGGTGACGCAGACCTTTTTGGCATCCATCACGCCGGTTTTCTTCAGATCCTGAATAAAATCAGGATAGGCAAAGGCCAGCCGCCCAAACCCCGCCATGGCGCAGTGGCCGCCGGATACCATGCCCGCGGCCAGATTCCCGGCCCACTGGCGCGGATAGGAAAACGCGCTGCCGATCACCGGCAGATCGGGCAGGGCATGCTGGATTTCGCTGACGCCCGCCATCATGCGGCCTTCCCCTTCCAGGGGATGCTCGTCCGGCACATAATTTCCCCGGTCGTAGGGCCGGTTCACATGGGGATTCTTATAAGGGTTGCCCATGGTCACATTGATCAGGGGAATATGGAATTCTTCTTTCAGTTCACCGATCAGGCGGATGGGCTCGGAAAGATCAGGCGTCAAACCGCTCTCGGCGCTGACCCCAAAGCCATAGGGGAAGGGGAAGCCGTCGTACACGTTCAGGCGGCTGGTGAGGAAAAAGCCCGGCCCCGTCACAGCGGATTCCGCAGCCCGGTAGCAGTTTTTTAAAAAGCGGGTACGGTTTTCGTAGCTGCCGCCGTAGGCTCCGGGCCGGGTATAAGCGGAAAGCAGTTCGCAGGCCAAATACCGGTGGCAGCATTTCACGTCCATGCCGTCAAAGCCCGCTTCCTGGCACAGTCGGGCCGAATTCACATAGGCTTCCTCGAAGCGCTTCAGATCGTCGTCCGATACGATCCGATCCGAAGGCAGGGGAGTATTCTCCAGCGGCGGACAATTGTAGGCGATCAGGGGTTCAGGATATCCGTGAGGCTTGGAATAACGGCCTGAATTGGTGGCCTGCATCACGATCAGCGGCGCGTAGCCGTTTTCCTTCAGCGAGGTTTCACGGATTTCGTTCACCAGTTTTTTAAAGGCGTCCACGTTTTTTTCCGTCAGCCAAAGCTGGTGCGCCGAGGCCCTCGCCTGGGGCAGCGTGGCCACGGCTTCAAACCAAATCAGCCCCGGTCCGGCCTGGGCAAACCGGCGGTAACGGCGGCAGGGCCTATCTCCCGGCGCGCCGTCCTCCGTGCCGTCCGTGCCCTCCATGGGCTGGAATACGATCCGGTTGGCTCCCTGCTTTCCCGCCAGGGGAAGCGGCTGAAAAAGGGCGGAAACATCCTCTGCCAACGGGATAAAAGCATTGAGTTTTTTTGATTCAAGCTGCAAGCTCTCAAGCGTGGGATAATGAAACGCCTCATGCTTCATTTTTGTGACTCCCCTTGTATGTTTCTGCTTTATATGATACAATAGAAACGATAGAAAAAATGGTTCATTTTCGCTCAAATATATGTAATTTCGATTTTGGGAGGGATTTATGTCCTTTGAAATCAAATACAATGATCAGCCCACTCCCCACGGCATGCACACGCATACCTACTATGAAATGCTGTATGTGCTTTCAGGGGCGGCGGTTATCACGGTGCGCGGCAGGGCGTATGAATGCGGGCCGGGCTCCCTGATTTTTCTGAACCCCTTTGACGAGCACGCCTCCC
Source organism: uncultured Clostridia bacterium (assembly GCA_946626395.1). Classification (GTDB taxonomy): domain Bacteria; phylum Bacillota; class Clostridia; order Christensenellales; family Aristaeellaceae; genus RUG563. The sequence continues at coordinate 3,434 of CAMOUF010000164.1, read as the reverse complement.
ATCCCCTTGAATTGCCGTACAAACGGTATTATCTGCTGATGCCCGTGACCCAGCTCAAGGCATTTCACAACGATGTGCTGCTGCTTTCTGTATTTCGCTTTCACGGGGATCAATTTCCTTACGCGGTGCAGGTGGGAGAAAGGAAGCCCCGCTTTGATTCCTATTTTTCCATGCTGATGGATGTGCAGAAGGAGGGCGGCAGCTTTGCCGATACGCGCATGGAAGCGCTGATGACCCTGATTCTGACCGATATCCACGCCATGCGGCCCGATCTGTTTATTCCGGCCAACCAGCTTTCCTTCCTGCCCATTCAGGATATCATGAATGATCTGGATGTTTCTTTCTGCGAGCCCTTTTCGCTGCAGGAGCTGGCGAATAAATACCATGTTTCCCCGGGATGCCTGTCGCTCCATTTCAAAAGGGCAGTGGGGATCAGCCCCATGCAGTATGTGACCCAGAGCCGGATGCAGCGGGCGCGGCTGCTGCTGCTTGGCAGCGAGCTGTCCATTGCCGCCATTGCCGGTCAGTGCGGGTATCCCGATGTCAGCAATTTCGTCCGGCGTTTTCATTTGCAATTTCAGCAGACGCCCCTGCAGTACCGGCAAAAACACAAAGAGCGGCAGTAGCTCTTCTGCGCGCTGATCCGAGCCCGGTTACTCACTGGTATCTTTTTTCATTGCAAAGGAATGATCCCTGGATAACAGAAATCTCCTCAGCGATTTCGCTCAGGAGATTTCTGCTTTTTTATTCGCGGTTTTTTCACAGCCCCTTTTTCACAGTGATGAATGATCACAGGAAAGGTCAGTCTGTCGGATCGTGATCATGCGCCAGAAACCCAAGCCTGCTTATAAGCGGCTTTCTCTATTCGAGCCAAGAAAGTTCGCAGCTTACTCTATCTCATCCAAATCGGGCAATTCCACCGCGTCGTCTTCTTCAAAGGATTCTTTTCCCAGCTCGGTGATTTTGGTTTTTCCGGCTTCCCCATATTGATAAAGCTGATCGAAAAACTCAATGGCGGCGCGAATTTTCGTGCGCAGTAAATAACCGCCGGATTCAGTCGCCTCCCAAATAGCTTCCGGAGAAACGTCCGGATGCCATTCATAAGCGCGGCCATGGAAATCCTGGATGCTCATGAGAATCCGCATCGTTTCATCCTTTGTCAGCGGAGGCAGCTCAGGCGCGTTCAGGATCGCGTTTAATGTGGCGTTGGCCGCCTTCAGGCTTGCCGGATCATCCGCAAATACGGCTTGGAGATTTTCCGCTTCATTTTTCTTTTCGATCACGTCTTCCGTGTAGGAAGCGCTGAACGCAAAAAGGCTGAACATGTTTTCCATGCGGGGACCGGGCTGCAAAAAACGCTGAATTTCCCGATATCCCTTCGCCCGGGCCTTTTTCCCCAAACGGCCCATCAGCTCCGCTTCATCGAACAAAAGCACCCAGCCCGCGCATCCAAGCTGCCGGGATTCTTTGGCGGCAGCAGGCGGGACCGTCCGGATCATCGGGTGATGATCTATATTGTCAATTCCGCGAGAGGGGCATTATCCGCTCATATCAGAAAGGAGCTGGCCCAGAACCATCATGTATTGCTCATCTGCGATGAATGCCATCATTACGCAAGCCCGCAGAACTGCCGTATTTTTGATTTTCTGACGCCCGAAATATCCGCCGGAAGCCTGTACGCATGCATGGGGCTATCCGCTACCCCATTCCAGACGGAGGATGACGCGGCGCTGACCTTGGCGCTGGGCAGAGCAATTTACCAGTACAGCTTGGATGACGCGGTGCGGGAGGATATTCTTTCTCCATTTGCCGTGTGCGAGGTATCCGCGTCCTTTTCGCCGGAGGAATTAAAGCAGTACAGCCAGCTGACGGCGGAAATCGGCATTTTGCTTTCAAAGCTCCGTGACCTCCACCCCAGCCTGGAAGCCATGGAAAAGAAAAAATTTTTACGGACGGTGTCAAAAATGGCCCGTGAAGCGGATTGGGCGATGGAAGACCCTGCCGCCGGTTTTTTGCTGAAAACATACCAGCGAAAGGAAATCAGCGTGCTGGCGGCCTCCAGGATTTTGTGCGGCTTGGCGCTTTTGGAGCGCCTGTGGCCCACAGACAGGGTGATCGTTTTCTGCGAACGCAAGACGCAAGCTGATGAAATGGCCCGCCTGATCCGCCGCTGCTTTGGGAATATCTGCGCCTTATACCATTCCGGTTTGACCAAGGAAGCCCGGGAAAGAAACCTGATTCTGTTCCGGGAAAACAGCGTTCGCGTGCTGGTAAGCTGCCGCTGCCTGGATGAAGGGATCGACGTGCCGGACGCGAATATCGGCATCGTGCTTAGTTCCTCTGCCGTGGAACGGCAGCATATTCAGCGCTTGGGCCGGCTTCTTCGGCAGGCGGAGGGAAAGGACGCGGCCTGCCTGTATCATATCTCCATCAAGGAATCCGCCGAGGATTCCGCTTTTCTCCCCGGATTGGCGCAGGCGGAAAAATATACCCTGCGCTATTATCCCGCCGAACGGGATTTTTCCAACGATTTATATGAATATGTCGCCGCGGGCTTGCTGAATAACGCCAAGGAACAGGGCTTTCCCCCGAACATGCTTCAGGAATTGCGCGCCTGCCTGATCGAAGGACTGACCCGCGCTGACTGTCTGCTGCCGGATGCTCTTTTGGAAAACCGGGTTTTACAGGCTCCGACGCATCATGAACGAAACTACTGGCGCGTGATGCTAAAATTGTCCCGCGTCCTGTCCAAACGCGGTTCATGATCAATGAACCCTTCGTTGGTGCTTGAAAGAACGCTTTAAATCACCAAGTGAGGAGTGAGGAATGAGGAGTTGAAAATTGTTATATTGCGCGAAGCGCAAACGATTAACTCCTCACTCCTGACTGATTTAAAGCCGCGCCAGGCGTCCCTTCGGGCCGTCTGGCTATTAGAACGCGATCAGGATAAAAAAGAAACGAGAGCGCGAAAAGAGAAATTCCGTGCTCTCGTTTTTCATTTCCTTATTCTTTTTCCCGGTTCAGCCGGAAGGCCACGGAGCGTTTTAAATACTCCAAGTATTCCTCGTCCCGGCACATGGCCTTTCCAGGGGTGTCGGAGAGCTTGGCCACGGCGCGGCCATTGACGGTCTGCAATTTAATGACGATGTTCAACGCCTTTTCGCAGGTATCGTTGGAGCAGAAGGTGCCGATGCCGAAGGAAACCTTGGCGCGGTTCTTGAAATGGTCATACAGCGCCTGTGCTTTATCAAAGTCCAGGCTGTCGCTGAACAGGAGCAGCTTGGTCCGGGGATCGACGCCGTACTTTTCATAGTGCTTGATGATCTTTTCACCCCATTCGTAGGGGTCGCCGCTGTCGTGGCGCACACCGGAGTAGTTGTTCACCATCGAGCGGTTGAAATCCAGCAAAAAGAGGTCGGTGGTGATGGTGTCGG
>CAMOUF010000163.1 GCA_946626395.1 uncultured Clostridia bacterium | reverse complement strand
GACCGCTGCCCGCATCGCCTACAAGAAAGGCTGCACCGATGCTTCCCCCGTGCTGCTGGAGCCCATCCTCCACGTCGAAATGATGATTCCCGATGAATACATGGGCGATATCATGGGCGACATGAACAAGCGCCGCGGCCGCATCATGGGCATGGACCAGGTGGACGGTATGCAGCGGGTGACCGCCGAAGCCCCCATGGGTGAAATGTTCAAATACGCCACCGACCTGCGCTCTATGACCCAGGCCCGCGGTTCCTTCACCATGAACTTTGAACGCTACGAAGAAATGCCTGCCGACGCCGCTAAGAAGATCATCGAAAGCGCGCAGAAGGACGAGGAAGAAGAAGAATAATGCTTTTTCTGCCCTGGGAAGCAAGCGGGTTCCCCTGGGGGGAGCCCGCTCCCGGGGAAGAAGGAGAAGCTCCTTTCTCTCCTTCTTTTTTTCTACCTTCGTTATTCTTTAATCAAAGGAGATGTCAATATGAAAAAGTCTATTTGGATCGTTCTGCCTATCATTATCATCGCCGTGGTGCTGGTCGCCGTTTTCGCGGGCCAGCGCAACAGCCTGAGCGACCAGATCGCCCAGCTGCAGTCTGACAAGGCCACCCTGTCCCGTCAGCTCACCGAAGCGGACGCCGCCGCCCAGAAGAAGGTGGAGGAAGCCACCAGCGCCATGAACGAAAAGATCCAGGCAGCGGAAACCCTGGTTCAGGAAACCCAGTCCAAGCTGGAAGAAGCTGAAAGCAAGGTGCAGGCCGCGGAAGCCAAAATCACCGAAGCGGAAAACAAAGCCACTGCTGCGGAAGCCAAGGCCCAGGAAGCTGCCGATGCCCTGAACACCATCACCACGGAACGGGATGCCCTGCAGGCCAATACCAGCAACGCCGCCGAGCAGCTTACCTCCAGCCTGGAGCAGACCCGCTCTGCCCTGGAAACCCTGATAGGCCCCACGGACGACGAGCTGAGCCAGACCAAGACCGCTTTGGCTGCCGCCAACGAGCAGATCAGCGCCCTGGAGGCCTCCGCAGCTGAAACCGCCGCCGCCCTGAGCCAGAGCCAGCAGGCCCTGGCTGTGGTGACCGGAGAACGCGACGCCCTCAAAGCCTCTCTGGAAAGCACCACCGCCCAGATCGCCCAGCTGCAGGAAAGCCTGAAGGTGGGCCAGGCCGGCGCCATCGTGACTGACGCTCAGGGCAACGTGATCGCTGAATATAAGGACATCAGTGAACTGAAGCTGGACGAGGTCAAGCCCGGCTGCGTGATCACTGTCGTCGTGTACAGCGTGACCGGTGAAGAGTGTGCCCGCTACCAATTGCCCTTTGGCGCCGCTTCGGCTGAATAAGCCATCCGGCGTCTTCCAGACCCTCATAAATCCCGCGTCAGCCCCTTGGCTGGCGCGTTTTTTATGCCGCGTTATTGATCAAAATTCATGATTTTATAATGAATCGTTGATGAAAAGTTTATAATTGATTCAGCTTCTGCCGCTGTTTCTTTGATATAATACAATCAGGCATCAAAATGCATTCAAGAGGGATTTCATCCTCAGCATCCGATAAGGAGGACAAACGCGATGCAAATGAAAAAAGCATTGGCTATGCTGCTCACTTTTCTTCTGCTTTTCCAGGCCATAGGCTGCGCCTTGGCGGAGGATATTCCGGCGGATGATCCCGGCCCGGGCTTGGAGGAAATAAGCCAACCGGGAGAAGAAACTCCGCCTGTTTCCACGATTCCCGAGATTCCCCCTGAAGAGCCGCATGACACGGACCCAACGCCGGAGTCCCTCCCGGACACGCCGGTTCCCGAGTCCGCTCCTACCCTGCCCCCTGTTCCCCAAGAGCCAACGGAGCCACAGGAGCCGGAAGCCACACCTTGGATCGAATATATCACGGTAGAGGAGCAGAATGATCCAGCTACGGAAGCGCCTGCTTCCCCTGGCCTCACCGCCGCCCCTCCGCGGCCGGTCTCATCCATGATCACCGCTGAAAACCCACAGCCCGGCCTTTCCTTTCAGCTGGAGCCGGACGGCGTCGTGGAGGATGAATATGTCACCGCCGCGCTGACCATCACGAACAGCGGCAATGTGACATTGACACTGAGAAATTTTTCCATTGAGCCTCAGTACAGCGGTCAAAACGAAGCCTATGACGCCTGGTCGCTTTATACCGATCGAAGGCTGGACCCCGACAAATCGGTGGTGATCGGCCTGCGTATCCGCGTTTTGCCTCAGGACGCGCTGCAGGGCAAAGCGAACCGCGTGGCGCATCTGACCTCCGCTTATTCCACCACCGCCGGAGAAACCCTGATTTTTGAATCCAATCCCATTTCCCTTTCCGTTCCGCTGACCGGGTTTGTCCAGAATCAGGCCGCCGCCAGCCGGATGGCTCTGTATGTGGCGCCCCTGAACGCTGCCGGTCAATACGCTTTGGACCCCACCGGGAAAATGACAAAGCCCGCTGAATACCTGTTTACTGTGATCAACGGCAATTCCTTCCCCGCTTTCCTGGCCGGGATCCGCATGACCGTGAACGGAACGGATTTCCTGCTTCCATCTCCCAGCGCTACCCTGGCTCCCGGAGAAGCGGTTTCCTTCCAGGCGAACGCGTCCTTTACCGCCGATCAATGCCTGCCCGACAGCGCCACCGAAGATACAGCCGGACGGGTCGAGGCCACGTTTATCGCTTTGCAGGCCGCGGAAGCTGAAGGAGACGCTTTCCCCGCCTCCAACGCAGTATCTCTTTCTCATGTGCTGCTTCCTTCCCAAACCGGCTACACTCCTTGGCAGGAGCCAGACAGCGGCAGCGGGGATGCTCCCTATATCTCCTGCGAGGTGGTTTCTTCCCCCGAAAACGGAGAATCCTTCTGCAATCTGGAAACGATCACCTATCAGGCCGCCGTGGTGAACCCCTCCAGTCTGCCCATGAAAAACGTGACTATTTACGCTTTCCACGGCGGCCCTTCCCAGTATGCGTCTCTGGCCCACTATGATCTCATCAAGCCCGGCGAAATGCGGTTCGTTACCGGGGATTATACCGTCACCCCGGAGGACGGGAACCTTGGCTGTGTATACAATATTGCCTATGCGGTATGGGAGGCAAATGAACCGGGCGAATTCATCACAGCGATCAGCGAGCCCGTGCTGACGCCCATGGAAAAATCCCAGCAAAACGCCCCGGCAATGCCCATTCAGCTTTCTCAGGCGCTTTCCTCCCAGCCTGCCAACGGCGTTTCCTACGGCCTGGGCGAAGCCGTGGAAATCACGACCACCCTGAAAAACGTTTCCAATACTGTGCTGACCAACGTGTATCTGTATGAGCAGGACGAGGACGGGGCGCTGCTTCAAACGGCTTCCCGGGAGAAAATCGCCACCGAAATGACCCTGCTTAAATCCACCTACCGCCATATCATCACCCTTCAGGATATTCAAAACGGCAGCTTCACTCACACCGTATTTGCCTCCGTTCAGAACACCAAAGGCACTGATAACAAGGTATTTGCCGACACGCTGGACGTGGCCGTGAGCACCGATGCCCGGCAATACGGGGGCAACGGCGTGCTCCTCCTTTCCTGCCAGGAAAGCAGCGCGCCGGAAAACAGGCAGTATTATACCTTGGGTGAAATCATTCGCTTCACCGTGACAGCTGCCAACCTGAGCGATGAGCCCCTCACGGACCTCCGCCTGTACAGCCTGATGAGCGACCGGGTTGATCAGATCGAAAGGGAAACGGCCCAGTTGGAGCCCGGCGCAATGGCGGAATGGAACCTTGCTTATGCGGTGAAGGATTCCTTCCTGAAAGCGGGCAGCGTTGCCCAGCAGGCGTTTATCCGCTATACTTCGGCTGGCCAGAGCGCCGCTTCCTTGGTAACCTCTCCCCTGATCCTCTGCAAAATCACCGGGGATGAATCGGAAATGGTCGGCGCTGTTGACTTTGCCGCGGACGATGCGGGCTGCGTGGGTTCCCTGATCGCCAAGGGCAGCAGCATGTCTGAATTTGCCTGGCAGACCTGCCCCACCCATACCGCCACGGCCCAGGCCGTGGACGCGCTGACTTCCGGCATCATGACGGATGAAGAAAAGTCCGCTGCCTGGCAACAAGCCAAAGAAACCTGGAAAACCGCCCTGAATGCTGAGTATCAGGAGATTTTTGCCGCCTCCCAGGGGGAAGCCCGGGCCGCCGTACAAAACGCTTATCTCCAATGCACAGCTTATTTGGAAGACAGCGAAGCGCTCCTTTCCGCTCAGCACCCGGAGGATGAGGTGCTCCAGTGCAGGCTGCTTTGCCAGCAGATGGAAGAAATGTGCCTGCGGCTGTGCTCCGCCTTCCACGCGCCGGATCAGGCCCGTCTGGACAGCCTGACCAGCGGCCGCTATGCGATGCTCAGCAGCAATGCTTTCTCCTCCCAGTGCGCCAGGATCGATGTGCTGAGCCAGGCCTCCGGTTCCCATTACCGGGTGGATCTTTGTGAGAATCACGCGGTCACGGAAGAACAGGTCATGACGCTGCTGAAAAGCGCAGGGAACGCCGACGTCCAGATTTCCGCCTGGCGTGGAGCTCAGCGTCTTTGGCAGCAGGCCATGGATCAGGATTTTGTGAACCGCCGCGCTGAAGCGGATGAAAGCATCCAGCACTTGATGCTGTCTCAGCGGCTGGCCTTCGATCAATACTTGACCGCCCATGCGGAGCTGTTTGGTCTCTGCTATCCCAGCTTCCCGGAAATCACCGAGGAGCTGGTGACCCGCATGATTTCCGACAATACGGAGTTCCTGTGCGAAGCCCAATGATCGTGCATCTCAAAGTAAAAGCAAATCGGGCCTGTGGTTTTTTCCCACAGGCCCTTTCTTTTTATGACTGATACATTTCTTTTTGTTTCAACACAAAATATTATGAGGAATTCCATTATATTCCTGCTATTATATCCTTAATTGCTTTCTCGGAAAGGGTGTGGGGGAAACCGCTCTTTGGCATCCAAAGAGCGGTTTCCCCCACAAATGATTATTTTGAACCTATTTTTTTCCCAGGTTGGACAGGATTTCCAGCGCGCCGCCCACCAGGCCTTCCATCAGGGGATTGCCGCCGCCTTCCTCCTGCACCTGCTTATCCCCTTTCAGCACGGCTTCCGCGTCCTTCCGCAGGGAAGCGCTGGCCGCCCGGTATAATTCCAGCATCCGCTTTTCCGCCGCGGTGAGCTTGACCGTGTCGGCAGCGGACGCGGCAGGCTTTTTCGCGGTGGTTTTTGCTGCTGTGGTTTTTGCTGCGGTTGTTTTTGCTGCGGCGGTTTTTCCCGCGGCGGCCTCCAGCAAAGATTTCTGGGTCACGCCGG
>CAMOUF010000162.1 GCA_946626395.1 uncultured Clostridia bacterium | reverse complement strand
TGATAACAATTTTCAACTCCTAACTCCTCATTCCTCACTCCTCACTTAGTGATTTAAAGCGTTCTTTATCTTCCTTTGCTATCGTTGATGATCTTTGCCACGGCAGAGAGCAGGGCGTCCACGTCGCGCTCGGTGTTGAAGGGGCCCAGGCTGGCGCGAACAGCTCCGGTAGTGCCCAGCCAGGCGTGAATGGAAGGCGCGCAGTGCAGCCCGCCCCGGACGGCGATGCGCTGGCGGTTCAATTGGTCCGCCGCTTCGCCGCTGTCCATGCCCCGGATATTAAAGCTGACTACGCCCACATGCGCCGCGTCCTCCGGCCCCCAGCAGGGAAGGATGCCGGGGATGTTCATGAGCCCCTCCCGCATGCGGCGGGCCAATACATGCTCGTATTCCGCGATGGCCGCCCGGTGGGCCAGCATGAACTTGAGGCCCTGAACCAGCCCCGCGATGCCGGGCAGGTTCGCCGTGCCGCTTTCCAGGCGATCCGGCAGCAGGACGGGCTGACGCAGGCTTTCGGAGGCGGAGCCGGTGCCGCCCTCCCGCAGGGGCCGGGGCAGCATTCCCTCTCCCAAAATCAGCAGCCCCGTCCCCATGGGGCCCAACAGCCCTTTGTGCCCCGGCATGGCGATCATGTCCGCGTGAACGGCCGCAATCTCCTCCGTCCCAGCGGTCTGGGCCGCGTCCAGCAGCAGCGGCACCCCTTGGCTGTGGCATACCCGGGCAATGTCCCGGGCGGGCTGGATCAGCCCCGTCACGTTGCTGGCATGGCATAAGACCATTAAAGCTGTACGGGGCGTGATGGCCTGACGCACGGTATCGGGGGTTAAGATGCCCTGCCGGTCCGGCTCCAGGATGCGCACAGTGATTTTGCCCGCGTCATGATAGCCCATCAGAGGCCGCATCACGGCGTTGTGTTCCGCGTGGGACACCAGCACCTCGTCCCCGGCGTGCAGGGTGCCCCGGATGGCCATGTTCAGGGCGTCCGTGCAGTTCAGGCAGAAAATGACCCGCTCCGGCGCGGTGATCCCTGCGTATGCCGCCGCCAGCTCCCGGCATCGAGCCAGGATACGACCGCCCGCCAGCGCGGCGCTGTGGCCCGCCCGGCCCGGATTGCCCCCGATTTTTTCCATGACCCCCGCCACCGCCCGGGTCACGCTGGGCGGCTTGGGAAAGCTGGTGGCCGCGTTATCCAGGTAAATCATTTTTTCCAATGGGTTTCCCTCCTTCGCCGCACGCGGGCGGGGCCATTCTCATACACTGTATGAGGAAGGAGGGAATTCCATGCTTTATCAGGAAAATTACGGCATCGCCGCTTTCCGGTCCCGGCAGCAGGTGATGCGGTTTGACAGCGCTCTGCGCCGGGCGGGCATAGAGGCGGATATCGTGTCCACTCCCCGGGACGTGTCCGTGGGATGCGGGCTGTCCGTGGCCTTTGACCTGAGAGACACTCAAGCCGTGCTGGACACCTACCGGCGATCCCGTCCCGGCAATCTGATCGGCTTTTATCAGGTGCTGCGCTCCCCCGGGCAGCGGCCCCAGGTAACGCCCATCCAGCAAGCCCGGTAAAAAATCAAACAGGCTGCGCTGCTTTTCCGCCCGTATTTACGCGGCAGAAGGGCAGCGCGGTCTGTTCGTATCCCGATGGAAGGGATTCAGTCAGCTTTCTCAGCAGAAAGAAGGGAGGCGCGGCATGGAAACGGACTTTTCACGGTATCCCTTGCGGGTGACGAAAGGGGAAGACGGCGTGTACCGCTGGTCTGCTCCCATGAACAAGGTCCGGATAAGAAAAATTTTGGCGGTTATGCTCCGGTTCCTTTGTCCCTTCACGCTTTTTTTCACCGCTTTTGTTTTTTTCACCCAGCAAAACGCCCCCCATAACGGAAAAACGGCCCTGCTGCTGCTGGCTGTTTTCGTTATGATCGACGGGTTCGCCCTGGGGATGTGGTGGCTGTTTCCCATGAAACGGGGAAAAGCCTTTCTGCAATTTGAAATGGACGAAAGCCATGTGCGCGAAATCGTGAAGACGGAATTTGGAAACGCGCAAATCAAATACGTCCGCATTCGTCGGATCGTGGCCGACCCGGAAACGGGCATGATCCTGGTAAAAGGAACGCTAAGCAGCGTGCAGCTGTTCCTGCCCCCGGAGGATTTTGAGTTGGTGCTCCGATTCATTCAGGAAAAAACCCGGAATCCGGCTGACGTTATCCAACTTTAACCGACGGAAACCTTGACAGAATCAGGTTTTCGCGGTATACTCTCTGCAATTGCATATCAGCCTTGAAGCAGAAGAAGCGCTGTCAATTTCTTCGCTCAGCGAGCCGGGGAGGGTGGAAGCCCGGTGCGAAAAATAGCACTTCGCCGCTGCCGAGCCGCCTGCCGGAACGTGCCGGATCAAGCGCCACTATGGCGGGCCGGGATCATCCCGTTATCAGAAACGAGGTGGACGGCGAGCCCAAAAGCTCCCCGTCAATTGAAGTGGTACCGCGAATCCAGTGTGTCTGTTCGTCTTCAAGAGGATACAGGCGCACTTTTTTTCTTTGGCGGCGGTCCGTAAGAAGGAACAAGTCCGTCCCTTTTGCGGCAGCTGCCCCAATAAACAAGAAGGAGATTGATTCCCATGCGATCTGTCAACGCCAACGACCTGCGCGCCCTGTGGCTGCAATTCTTCCAGGAAAAGGGCCACGCCGTGATTCCCTCCGCCTCCGTCATTCCGGAGAACGACCCCACCGTCCTCTTTACCACCGCGGGCATGCATCCCCTGGTGCCCTATCTGCTGGGCCAGAAGCACCCCGCCGGCACCCGGCTCACCGACGTGCAGAAGTGCATCCGCACCGGCGACATTGACGACGTGGGCGACATGAGCCATCTGACCTTCTTTGAAATGCTGGGAAACTGGAGCCTGGGGGATTATTTCAAGAAGGAAATGATTCCCTGGAGCTGGGAATTTTTGACCAGCGAAAAATGGCTGGGCATTCCCAAGGACAAGCTGGCCTTCACCGTGTTTGAGGGCGACAGCGACTGCCCCCGGGACGAGGAAGCGGCCAATCTGTGGCGCAGCTGCGGCGTGAAGGCCGCCCATATCTTCTATCTGCCGCGCAAGAACAACTGGTGGGGCCCCGCCGGCACCACCGGCCCCTGCGGCCCGGACACCGAGATGTTCATCATCAAGGATCAGCCGCCCTGCGGCCCGGACTGCTCGCCCGCCTGCAGCTGCGGCCGCTTCCTGGAGATCTGGAACGACGTCTTCATGCAGTACAACAAGACCGCCGAGGGCAAATTCGTGCCGCTGGCGCAGAAGAACGTCGATACCGGCATGGGGCTTGAGCGCGTGACGGC
>CAMOUF010000161.1 GCA_946626395.1 uncultured Clostridia bacterium | reverse complement strand
TTTTTCGTTTTATTTCAGCTCGTTCAGCCGTTTGTCAGCGCTTCAATTCGTAGTAGGTGATGGCTCCGGCGATGGCGCCGCCGATGGCCGCCGTGATGAAAGCGGCCAGGACGAATCCGCCGTTTGCCTGTTCCAGTTCGTTCAGGCTCAGTTTCTCATTGTCCATTTCCTTCATGTTGCTCATTTTTCTATCCTCCTGCCCTATGGGCGTCGTTCTGAATTTCTTTCTTTATCTGTCCCGGTGTTTTACCCTGGACACCTATTGATACGGAGCTTTTTGCGGGGTGGCAGTGAATTTTTCAAGTTTTTCAAAGGAGGGGGATTTTTGATGGTTTCACCGGGTTTTCCCGCTTGGCTCAGTCCTGTTAATTCAGCAGTCTTCCTGGTCGAACTGGATCAGCACCGGCTCATCCGGACGGTCCAGCAGGGGCTTGAGCGGGAGCTCGATCACCTTTTTCACGTTGTCCACCACGAAGGAGCCTACGGGCTGGATGATTTTGTCATAGGTCCAGCTGATTGTTTGGCCGATCACATCCAGGATACCGCCGCCATTGCTCATTTCCAGTTCGTTCATGTTCAGTTTGCTGTCATTCATTGTTTATTTCCTCCTGCCCTGTGGGCGTCAATCTTACTTTCTGTTTCTGTCCGGGTGTTGTACCCTGGACACCTATTGATACGGCGCGCTGGGAGGGATGGCAGTAAAACGGATATATTTATTTGGTTAAATACAAAATCTTGTGTGGATAGCAATGAATCCTTTTCTCTTTCCTACTTAAAGCAATGGAAAAGGAAGATCGGCATTTATCAATTTCTTAATTGCTTTCTCGGAGGGGGGTGTGGGGGGAACCTCTCTTTGGCATCCAAAGAGAGGTTCCCCCCACAAACTTTTACATTGAGCCTATTTTTTTCAAACTTTTGAAATCTTTATATCATTTTTTGTTTATGGATAGGCAGAAAGCGGATTTTGTGGTAGTATAATAAACGGCGTTTTGCGGCGCGCCACCGGCAATTCATCCTTTCCTTCCGCATATTCTGTTCGGAGCGCCGCCGTTTCTTATTCTTTTTTCAGGAAGGAGCCCTTTTTATGTCCCAGCTTTTTCCCCAGGAAGCCGAACTGATTGCCTCTATTTTCAGCGATGAAACGGAGCTTTTCCGCACCCCGGCGGAGCCGGAGCCGGGAGACACCGTGCGGGTGCGCCTGCGGCTGATGAAGAACACAAACGCCCAGGTGACCCTGCTCACCGGGTATCCCACCCTGGTGGTGCCCATGAAAAAACTGAAAACCGACGCCTGCTTTGACTGGTATGAAACCAGCCTTGCCTGCCAGGGCGACGCCTCCGTTTTTTATTCCTTCCTCATCGCCTGGAAGGGCAAATATATTCATTACCGCCGCACCGGCGCGGCGTATACCGATTCCGTTCCTTTTCCGGACCCGGCCCACTCCTTCCGTCTGATTCCCGGGTTCCACGTGCCCGCCTGGGCCAAGGGCGCGATCCAGTATCAGATTTTTACGGACCGCTTTTGCAATGGCGACCCCTCCAACGACGTGCGGGACCGGGAATACTACTACACCGGCGGCTACGTCTCCCATGCGGCCAACTGGCATGAATTGCCTCAGGTGGGGGATTTCCGGCATTTTTACGGCGGCGACCTGGCGGGGGTGCTGCAAAAGCTGGATTATTTGCAAAGCCTGGGAGTGGAGGCCATTTATTTCAACCCCATTTTCGTGTCGCCCTCGTCCCATAAATACGACACCCAGGATTATTCCCACATCGATCCCCATTTTGGCGTCATTCAGGAAGACGCGGACTGTCCGCTGAAAAAGAACGAGCACAAAAATATCCACGCCCAGCAGTATATCCTGCGCACCACGGATGAAAACAACCTGGCTGCCAGCGACGCTTTTTTCGCGTCCTTTTGCCAGGAGGCCCATCGCCGGGGCATGAAGATCATTCTGGACGGGGTGTTCAATCACTGCGCTTCCTTCAACCGCTGGATGGACAAAGAAGGCATCTATGAAAAAGCGGGGGGCTATCAGCCCGGCGCTTACGATGAGCCCCGCAGCCCCTACCGCAATTATTTCCATTTTAAGGACCGCAAGGATTACGACAGCTGGTGGGGCGTGGAAACATTGCCCAAGCTGAACTATGAAGCCAGCCGTGAACTGTGCGAGGAAATTTTCCAGATCGCCGAAAAGTGGGCCCGGCCGCCCTATGCCATCGACGGCTGGCGCCTGGACGTGGCCGCGGACCTGGGCCACAGCCGGGAATTCAATCATCTGTTCTGGAAGGAATTCCGCCGCCGGGTGAAGGCGGTGAACCCCAATCTGCTCATCGTGGCGGAGCATTACGGCGACCCTTCTGAATGGCTCCGGGGGGACGAATGGGATTCCGTGATGAACTATGACGCGTTCATGGAGCCGGTGACCTGGTTCCTGACCGGCATGGAAAAGCATTCCGATTCCCGGCGGGATGATCTGTACCAGAACGGCGCAGCGTTCTTTGATATCATGCGGGAAAACATGTCCCGCCTGCCCACCCCCTCGGTGCAGTGCGCCATGAACGAATTGAGCAATCATGACCACAGCCGGTTCCTGACCCGCACCAACGGCCGGGTGGGGCGGCTCCAGTCCCTGGGCAGCGGGGCGGCCAGCGACCATGTGAACCTGGGCGTGTTCCGGGAAGCGGTGGTGATCCAGATGACCTGGCCCGGGGCCCCCACCATCTATTACGGCGACGAGGCCGGGCAGGTGGGCTGGACCGATCCGGACAACCGCCGCACCTATCCCTGGGGCCATGAGGACCAAAACCTGATCGAATTGCACAGGGCGCTGAGCAAGCTGCGCAGGCAGCGTCCCGTGCTGAAAAACGGCAGTGTGAAGCCCCTTTGCGGCGGCAGCGGATTTATCGCTTACGCCCGCTTTGACGCCGAAAACTGCGTGGCGGTGGCCTGCAACAACCTGGAGGACCCCCAGGTGCTGGCCCTGCCCCTAAGGGACGTGGGCATTCCCGAAGGCAAGCGTCTATTCCAAATCTTTGTGACCACGGAAGCGGGCTATGATACCGTGCCCAAGGCCGTGGGCTTTGTCCGGGACGGCGTACTGCTATGCCGGGTGGCGGGCCGCAGCGCTGTTGTGATGACCGCGCTGTAATCGCCGCAAAGAAATAATGGCTTTCTTCGTGTCAAGAACACTTTCAATCACCAAGTGAGGAGCGAGGAATGAGGAGTTAGGAGTTGAAAATTGTTTATGCGCGAAGCGCAAACGATTAACTCCTCACTCCTAACTGATTTAAAGTGTACTTAGGTAAATACTGATCAATTCAAAACAATTGATTTTTATACGATTGCTGGCAGGACGACTTGTAG
>CAMOUF010000160.1 GCA_946626395.1 uncultured Clostridia bacterium | reverse complement strand
GGAAACGGAAAAAATACCGGCTCAATATAAAAGTTCGTGGGGGAAACCATTCTTTGGAGCCCAAAGAATGGTTTCCCCCACACCCCCTCCCAAGAAAAGCCAATGCGGATTAAAATGGTTTTATCACATGATGATTGGATTCCGCTGTTACGTTAAGAAACAAAAACTTGATTGTATTCATGCTGCTGGCCCGGTGGCTGAACAATTGCCATTTGGGATAATAACGGGGATTTATTCGCATTCCCTCACAAACTTTTGCATTGAGCCAAAGTACCAAAGAACCGCGGCCGAAAAAATGAAAATTTTTTAGGGAAGCCTGTACAAAGAAGTCCTTTATCCTGTATAATAAACAGACCGGGGCGGAAGAAAAGCGTTTCTTTTGAACCGGAAATACATCAAATTGACTGAAAAGAGGATACATGCCATGAAAAAATGCATTGCTGTATTGGCGGCTGTGCTGCTGATTTGGGCTCACGGCCCCGCCTTGGCGGCCAAGGAAGTGTTTCATTCGGAGCTGATGAACTGGAACCTGGAATTGCCTTCTTCCGTGACCATGCTGGGGGAGCACGCCTATGACAATGGGATCGTCATGTTCATGGTGAGCACCGACCAGACAAGGACCCAGATCCTCTCCACCCTGCGGTATGTGGACGCCTATAAGGGGGAAACCATCCGCAGCCTGCCCAAGGAAGAATTGGACGCCTGGACCAGCCAGTTCCACGCCCTGTACCCCCGGCTGAGCCAGGGCGGCCGCGTCTGGCCCAGCACCAATTCCGACCAGCGGATTTACCGTTATTACGGCCGCAGCGACGAGGGTGTGTGGGTCCTGAATTATACCGGCGTGTACGACGGCGTGTATGTGTCCACCTATGGGGAAGCGGGCCGGTACGGCTTCACCCGCGCCCAGATGACCGCCATCTTCCAGGCGTTCAATATGCTGATGGCGGCCAGCTGCCAGGCCCATGGCGTGGATTTCCAGGGCTACGACGAGGATATTTTCGACGTGGTGGTGGAATATCTTTTGTACGATGACCGGCCTGACGGGCCTTTCGCCTGACCGAATACTTAAAGCCTGTTTCCCGCTGACCGGGAGACGGCTTTTTCTTTTGGGAATTCAACTTCGCCTGCTTGTGCTTTTGGGGAAAATCGGATATAATAGCTGTATCAAGGGAAGGAGGGATTTCGCATGACCAATCAGGAAGAATGGGATATCATCGAGCTGGAAGGGGACGACGGAGAGCCCATCCGCCTGTGTGTGGAGCGCTATTTCTTCTACAACGGGGATGAATACGTGCTGCTCAGCGACGCCTGCGACGTGGAGGATGAGGACGAGGTGTCCCGCTACGTGATGAAGGTGCAGCCCATGGAGGGCGAGGGCAACGAGGATATGGAAGAATTCGTGCCCGTGGACGAGGATCTGATGGATCAGCTGGTGGAGGTTGCAGAAGCCACCTTCGATGTGAACAGCGACGAAGAAGAATAACGGATTCGATGAAAACATGAATGAAACCATCGCCCAAAAGCTGCGCCTGCTGCCCGATTCTCCCGGCTGCTATCAGATGAAGGAAAACGGGAAGATCATCTATGTGGGCAAGGCGGTGAACCTGAAAAACCGGGTGAGAAGCTATTTCCATGGCCACGACCATACGCCAAAGGTTGCGGCCATGGTTTCGCATATCACGGATTTCGATATCATTCTGTGCCGCACCAATCTGGAAGCGCTGATTCTGGAATGCAACCTGATCAAGCTTTATAAGCCTTACTATAATATCCTCCTGAAGGACGACAAGCATTATCCCTTTATCCGGGTGAACCTGATGGAGCCCTTTCCCCGGGTCACTCTGGCCCGGCGGCAGGCGTCCGACGGGGCGAAATACTTTGGCCCCTACATCGGGGCCACCGCCGTTCGGGAAACGCTGGAATCCTTAAAAAAGCTGTTTCCCCTGCGTACCTGCGCCCATGCCCTGCCGGAGCATCCCCCCAAGCGGCCCTGCATGAATTATGAAATCGGCCGGTGCCTGGGGCCCTGCTGCGGCAAATGCACGGAGAACGAATACCGGGCGGTGGTGCAGCGGGTCATTTCCTTTTTGAACGGCAAATATCAGGACGTGACCAACGACCTGGAGCAGGACATGAAGCAGGCCGCCGCCGCCCTGCAATTTGAAAAGGCGGCGAAGCTCCGGGATCAGATCAAGGATATTCATGGCCTGATGCAGCGCCAGCAGGCCATCCAGACCAGCGGCGTGGAGCAGGACGTGTTCGCCTTGGCCCAGGACGATCTGGACGCTATGGCCCAGGTGCTCTATGTCCGCAGCGGCCACATATTAGGCGGCGATTCCTTCGCCCTGCCCCGGGAGGGCAAGGAAGAAAAGGGCGAGGTATTGTTTGATTTTATCGTCCAGTTCTATGAGGGCGACCGGAAGCCTGCCCGGGAGATCCTGTGCCCTGATCTGCCGGAGGAAATCAGCGCCGATCTGGAAGAATGGCTGCGCCGCCAAAGGGGCGGTGCCTGCACCCTCACCATTCCCCAGCGGGGAGACAAGCGGGCCCTGACCCTGCTGGCTGAAAAGAACGCCCGGGACGCCCTGGAAAAGCGCAACGCGAAAAAGCAGGTGCAGTATGAGCGTACCGTGGGCGCGGTGGAGGAATTGGCCCGGTTCATCGGCATGGACACCGTGCCCCGCCGCATCGAGGGCTACGATATTTCCAATACCCAGGGGGCCCAGAACGTGGCCTCCATGGTAGTGTTCATCGACGGGGAGCCCGCGCCCAAGGAATACCGCCATTACCGCATCAAGAGCTTTGAAGGGGCCAACGATTTTGCCTCCATGAACGAGGTGCTGGGCCGCCGGTTCCGGCGGTGTTTCGCTGAGGATGAAAAGGAACGCTGGCCCCTGCCCGACCTGGTGCTCATCGACGGCGGCCCGGAGCAACTGCAGTTCGCCCGGGAAGCCATGCTGGCCGCCGGGGCGGACGTGCCCATGTTCGGCCTGGCCAAAAGGCTGGAGGAGTTTTTCCTGCCGGGCCGGGAGGACTCCATCCTCATCGACCATCATTCCCCGGTGCTGCATCTCATCCAGCGCATCCGCGATGAAGCCCACCGCTTCGCCATCACCTATCACCGGGGCCTGCGGGGCAAAGCCTCCGTCCACAGCGCCCTGGAGGATATCCCCGGCGTGGGCCCCACGAGAAGGCGGGCGCTGCTGCAATACTTCAAATCCGTCAAGGCCATCCGGGAAGCGGAATTGGAGGAGCTCAGGCAGGTGCCCGGCATGAACGCCCCCGCCGCTCAGGCGGTGTACGCTTGGAGCCATGGGGGAGACGGCGGGCAACAGGCAATAGGCATTAGGCAATAGGCAATAGGGATATTGTGCTTGTATCTTGATTATCATTTTTTTGTTCGTACAAAGGAGGAAAAATTAGATGAAAAAGACGCTGTGCTGGCTGTGCGTGCTGTGCATGCTGGCTCTGCTGCCCGCCGCGGTCCTGGCGGATCACCAATACCTCCTGGATACCAACACCCGGCTCATTCCATCGTCCGAGCTGTGGAACTGGGACCGGGAATCTTTGAGTTTCCTGTTCAACGAAATCTTCGCCCGTCACGGTTATCCCTTCGAGGTGGGCGGTAAGTTCTACAATTGGTTCAACGCCCAGCCCTGGTATCAGCAGACCCGGAAGGTGACCAAGCAGCAGGCCGTGGGCGCCGCTTCCGACCTGGAATGGAAAAACTACCAGACCATCAAATCCGTCATTTCTTCCATGGAGGCCAGTGGCTGGCCCTATCGCAAGCCCGCGGGCTCTTCCCTCAAATCCTGGCGGGATTTTGTGCCCCCGGATTCTTCCCTGAAGCTCACCGGCTTTTCCTACACCAGCATGACTGGCGAACAGCGCCTGGACGTGTATTCCGCGCCTTCCACGTCTTCCTGGCGCGGGGCCAACGGCAGGGCCATGATGAACACCAACGGGGCCGTGTGGGCCGCGGGCTGGGAAAACGGCTGGCTGCTGGTGTTCTATGAATTGACCAGCGGCGTCAACGCGGGGGGTGTGCGCGTGGGCTATGTCAACGGCAGCCAGATTCGCGGCAATGTGGGCAACAACAATTACCTGTCCTTCACGTATGATTCCTGCCAGGTTTCTTCCTCCTGCACCCTGACCGACGACCCCCTGCGCCAGGCCTCCGCCATCGCCACCCTGCGTGTCGGCAGCACTGTCACCTACCTGACTACCATGACCAACGGCTACGGCCTTTCCTTCGATTATATCGAAACCACCGTGGGCGGCCAGCGGGTGCGCGGCTTCGTGCCCACCGGCTGCCTGGACGTTCCCACCGCTGATTTCATGAACATGGAGCAGTATAAGTAAGATGTATCTGTTCAGTTGTGGTTTCTTTGGCGGTTGGATCATAGTTGGTTCTAAGTTCTTAGCTCCAAATTCTAAGCAGATTTAGTTCAATATTCTTTTTACAGAATATGGACTATTTTGCTTAGAACTTAGAACTTTTAACTTAGAACTGATTACTGACTTCAATTGTTTTCAGCTATGCCTGAATGGTTTCAGATCGCCAAAAAACACCTGCCCGAAAAATGGCAGGTGTTTTTTGCGTCCGGGTGATTTACTGCCGGGGCTTGAGCAGCGCCAGGGCGGGCTGCTCGCTTAAATCCTGCTTTGTTACCCGCAGCAGGGGCATGGGCTCCAGGGCCGGAGCGTTCATCAGGCGCAGGAAGGGCGTTTCATCGGTAATGGGCCAATCGACGTTGACTTTGGTTTTGTAGTGCATGGGAATCACGATCCGGGGAGCGATCTGCTTGGCCATGTCCGCCGCTGCCGCCGCGTCGATGGTATAGAATCCGCCCACGGGGATCATCAGGATATCCACCCGGCCCAGGGCCCTGCGCTGTTCAGGCGTCAGCGGCGCGCCCTGATCCCCCAGGTGGGCCAGGGTCAAGCCCTCCATTTCAATTTTCATCAGCAGGTTTTTGCCCCGCTTGCTGCCGCCCGCGTCGTCGTGCACCGAGGGAATGGCGGTGATTTTTACGTCGGGGGCAGGATACCATTCGCCTTCGCTGTCGATGATGGCGGGGGTTCCCAGGGCTTTCGCGGTGAAATTGTGATCCCCGTGGCCGTGGGTCACCGTCACCGCGTCCGCCCGGTATTCGCCCATGGGATAGCCCACGTGGCCGTCGTAGGGATCGGTGAGGAGGGCAAATCCGCTTGCGCCTTCCAGATAAAATTCCGAATGGCCGTGATAGGTGATCAGCATGATGGTTCTCTCCTTTCCTGGTCATAGAGGAAGTTTAAAATCAGCTGCCCGGCCATGCGCGGCAAAACCAGCCGCTGCCGCTGGGCCAGGGCCATGTCCCCCGGCAGGCGCCGGAGGAGAAAAGAATCGTCCTTTTCGTCCAAACACAGCAGGGTCATCCGAACCAGCGGCAGCGTTTCCGCCGTGATGTCCCCGCCAAAGCGCGTCAGCCGCCGGGCCAGAGAAAACAGGTACAGGGTATCATCCCGGGGCGCGGGCGTGAAAGCGGGCAGGGCGGCTTCCAGCTCCCTGTATTTATCCAGGCTTCCGTCGATCCGGGCCAGGCCGCGGATTTCCACCGCATCAAACCCGGCGGCCTTCAGGGCGGGAAACGCGTCCACGCCCCGCCGGGGAAAATCGCTCAAAAAGAGGCCCTCCCCCTGATCGCGACGGAGAAAGCCCCGGGGGATCAAGGCCCTGAGCTCCGACCGCCACAGGTCCAGGGCGCTCATTGCTTTCCGGCGGGGCAGAAGCGGATGCGCAATTCATGCATGGCGGCGAACTGCCCCTGCAGATCCAGCTGATAAGTCAGGCTCACCTGGCCCACCGGACCGCGCTCCACCTTGTAATTGACGTGGGTGGCATATACCCCCATGGCCATATCGCCGTAGGGCGTTTGATAATTGCCATCAAAACGGCGGCCCTGCTCGAAAACCATGCTGGTGGAGAAGGCCCCCGTGCGCTGCATGGTCACCGTGCCGCCGCTCAGCGTCAGCGCCACATGATTGCTTTCGTTGTCCGGCTGGGTCTCCGTGTATTCAATGCGCCATGCGTCCCCATCGCCGGACAGGACGCCGGTGGTCAGCAGGCGAACGGAGTCGCTGGGTTCGTCGTCGTCATGGGTCCAGCCCATCACGGACACAAGAACCTGCTGGTGATTTTTCATAGCGTTTTCATTCCTCCCAATACCAGTATATCAAATGGGAGCATCTGGCGCAAGTGCGTATTTCAGGAAAGAAGGTTTGTATGTTTTCGGTTAGAATCAATTGCAAAGTATTTTAATACTATTCTTCTTTTAAAATCTTCACATCTTTGGGCGTCTTTTCCGTTCTGGCTGTGCTTCTCTCCGGTCAACG
>CAMOUF010000159.1 GCA_946626395.1 uncultured Clostridia bacterium | reverse complement strand
TGTAATAGGCTTCCACATAGCGGCCGTTGGAGGTGCCGTCCGATGCGGCGTAGGTGGGATGCCAGGCGGTGACATAACCGTTTACCTTATAGAGCTTGCAGCCAGCGGGAACCTGGATCGCATCAGCGTTGGCAGTATAGCGGTAGCGGGACACGATGCAGAACTGATCGTTATCCAGGACGCGCACCACGGCGTAATAGGGCTCTTCTACTTTTACGCAGTAATAATTGTCAGGGATATTTTTATTGGAAGTCAAAGAGTAAACGTCGAAGTCATCCGCTCTGTCTTCTGCTTTCTTTCTGGCGGCCTGAATATCAGCTTCAACTTGGCTGGGATTGGTAAAATTGATAACTGTCGAAGAACCTTCAAGATACCCGGCTAGATGCTCCGTTGTAGTAGTAGGATTAGGTTTGGGAGTAACATTAGGTTTGGGAGTAACATTAGGTTTAGGAGTGGGTTTATATAGACTCATCTCATGCTCAATTGGCTGAGCCGGGGGCGTCGCCGTGGCGTACACATTCGTCCAGTGGGCGCCCACCTGGTACTTGTGGCCGAAGGTGTTCAAATAGGCGATAAAAAGATCGCCTTCTTCCGTGATCTCCAGATCCTCAAAGTGCTCGTTATTGTACTCCAGCCAGTTGGCGGACAAGCTCTCCACAGCCTGGCTCAAATAGATGGTAACTTCATACTCCACCTGTTTGGTCTTCATCCGGGCAAAGCTGGAAAGGGGAGGAGTATTGGGCAGCCCGTAAAACTCGGAAATGTGTTTGGGCACATAGATGGCGGCGGAGGCGGACGCTGCGCAGAACAGCAGCAAGGCCAGCAAACCAAGCGCGAAAACTTTCTTCATGGTAACTCGCTCCTTTATCAGGAAGTAACAATTTCAAATACTGGAAGTACAGCTACAACTATACTCCATTCTTAAAAAAATGTCAAGCATTTATGAAGAAATTGTGAAGAAAATTTCCCAATTAGTAATTTTTTTCTTCGAAAAGGGCGAAGACGTTAAAAGAATACTTGAAGTGAATAGGCAATAGGCATTAGGCAATAGGCAATAGAGGATAGAGTGCAGAGAATATAGACGGACAAAAGAATCGCATCCAGACTTGAAATGACTAAAATATCTGAACTCTGAACTCTTCACTCTGAACTCTCGTTCTCCTATTGCCTATTGCCTATTCCCTTAAAGTGTTTCCGCAAAAGCCCAGGGCCAAACAGATTCTTCATCAGGCGAAAACCTCTTCCAGTGCCTGCCCTTCCGCCTGAGGCAGGGACAGGCCCAGGGCCTTGGCCAGGGTGGGGGCAATGTCGATCAGCCGGGCATCAGCCAGCCGGACGCCCTTCCGGATGCCGGGGCCCCAGAGCCACAGCAGCGTCCGGGCCTGGGGGCAATTCAGGGAAAAGCCGTGCTCGCCCTTTGTTTCCTCAGGCCGGTCGATAAAGCAGACGCCGCTTTCCGCGTCCACGGCCAGGCGCACGTCCCCGGGCCCGCCCAGGGCGCGGATTTCTTCTTCATCATAGATATGGGCAATGCCCCATTCCTGTTGGTTATTCCGCAGCGCCCGGCAGGCGGCGGGCAAATCGTCGGCCCAGATATACGCCCCCATGCCCAGGGTTTGGGCCCGGGCACCGCATTCTTCCCGCAGGTATTTATCCAGCAGAATGCCCCGGGGCGCGTCCTGCTGCCCATGGTCGCTGACCAGGCAGAACAGGGTTTCGTCATACAGCCCCGCTTTTTTGACCGCCGCCACGATGCGGCCCACCCGCCTGTCCAGCCGTTCCATGGCGGCGTGGGCTTCCGGGCTGTCCGTGCCGTGGGCGTGGCGCATGGCGTCGCAGTCCACCAGATGCACGGTGAGCACATCCGGGGGACGGAAAGAAGTGTACAGCTTTTCGCACAGCAGGGCGGCGTAATCGTCCAGGTCGGGCTGGCGGATGCTCTTTCTGGCTTTGCCGTATCGCGCTTCCGTCCACAGAATCCAGGCCGGGGAGCCGTAGCGGAGCATTTTCAGCGCCGCGTTTTCTCCGGGCAGGGGCAGCACCTCGGGAAAATTCCGCCGCACGGCCTTGTTTTTCCCGCTGACAGGCCACAGCACGGAGGCCACGTTCATGCCTTTTTCCCGGGCGGCCTGATGCAGGGTTTTCACCCGGATGTCCCGGGCGTCCCAGTACCAGATCCTTTTGTCCGGCGGGGTGCCGGGCTGGAAGGGCTGGTTATGGCCGATGCCGTGGGCAAGGGGATAGCAGCCCGTGAGCAGGGAGGTATGGATGGGATAGGTCAGAGTGGGGTATACCGTTTTCACGTTGTCGCAGAACGCCCCTTCTTCCGCGAAAGCGGAAAGCGCCGGCAGGGCAAGCAGCCTGTCCGCGTCGGGCTGCGCCACAGCGTCCAACGAAATCATACAAAGTCGCGTCATAAGAACCTTTCTAACGAGGAAAAGACGCTGGGGGAAACCATTCTTTGGAGGTCAAAGAATGGTTTCCCCCAGACCCCTTTCCAAGAAAGCCATTTAAGGCTTGTTCAGTTTTTTATTTTGTAAAGACGTTCGCTTATAAGTGGCTAAAAAAACGATTTCCACCAAACCCCTTTTTCCAATTAGACAATAAAGGATTTGTACAGCATCATCTATTGGCTCGTATTTCTTTATATCACGAATTGATTCATTGTCTGTAATATAAGTCAATAAAATTATCCTGCAATCAGAATCGGCTTTCTCGGAAGGGGGTGTGGGGGAAACCGCTCTTTGGAGTTGCTACGCATGGCCTGCGCTTTGCTTGCCCATGCTCCTTTCACCAGGATCGTTGGCTGAAAGCGCGCCAGGCGTCTCAAAGAGACGCCTGGCTATAAGAGAGGTTCCCCCCACAAAATTATTTTTCAATTACCTCCGCCGACGCTTTTTGCGGAAGAAGAGGAAGTAGATCACCAGGCCCCAGATGATCACGCTGCGCCAGTTGATGCGGGTTTCCTCGTACTGCCATTCATTCTGCCAGTCCCGCCAATACTGGTCATCGTCGCTTTCCCGGGCGTCGTAATCGTCCCGGGCGAACATGCCGTACCACCAGTCGCTTTCCTTCTGGGGCTGGGGCGTGGTCTGGATGCTGGCCTGGCCGAACAGGCCGGACAGATCCAGGCTTTGGCCCTTGTATTTCGCCAGGCTCTGGCCCAGGTTCCGGGCCAGCTGGGTCAGGGCTTCGTCATACTGCCGGTTCAGGAAGGGCGTGCGGAAGTTGTTGGCCAGCAGGCTGATCTGGGTATCGTTGGACAGGGCCTTCTGGGCTTCCGTGCCCAGGCACAGGGCGTAGGATTCTTCGCCGATCACCATCAGCATCAGGGCGTCGTTGGCTTCCAGGCCCCAAACGTCAAACACCTTCTTGGCGTATCCCGACGCCTCCACGCCGCCCAGGAAATGCCGGGTGAGCACATACATTTTGCCCCCCGTGGCGGAGGAGAGCCGGGAAGAAAAGGTTTCCATATCCTCGATCACCGATTCGCCCAGCACCCCGGCCAGGTCGGCCACGGTGCCCTGGGGACGGGGAGGATACTTGGTTTCGGCCAGGGCGGGCGCCGTCAGGCCGATGCATAGGATCAGCGCCAAGGTAAGCGCAAATAAACGGATCGCGCGCATAATGTCCTCCCCCTTTCTTACTGCGCTGAGAATACGCTGGCGGGTTTGATGCCCATCAGCTTGGCCAGAAAGCCGCTGAAGGTGCCGTTGATGCGGTTGTTGAAGTTCGCCGCGGCCTGGTTGTAAACCGCGCCCACGGTGCGCTCCTCGCTTTCGGCCAGCATCTGGGGCAGATAGCTTTCCACATACATTTTGTCCCGGCTGTCCTTCTGCACGCTCTCCATGGCTTTCAGCTGGGCCAGCAGCGCCGCGGCGTCCTTGGTCAGCGCGTCGTTGGCCTTGGCCTTCCGGGACAGGTCGTTGTACTGGTTGTCGATTTCGTCCCGGTCCATCACCACCCGCAGATACCCTTCGTCCGTATCGGACAGATGGCGCTTGGCGACCGAGAGGATATTGTAGGCCGTTTCCACCCGGGTTTGCAGCATGCTTTCCAGACCCGCGTAGGTGGCGTCCACGTGGGCTTTTTCACCGCTCCAGCCTTTATATGCGCCAAACAGCACGCTGGCGATGATCAGCACCACCATGATGGCGAATGCCGTTCCCGTTTTCAGTTTCATTGACGGCCCTCCTTTGTTGGTTCATTACATGGTCAGCAGCTTTTCCTTGAGGTTCTTTTCCATCGCTGCCAGGGTCTTTTCCGCCTCGGCCCGCTTCTGGCGGCCCTCCTGCTGGATGCGGGACACCTCGTTGATGGTGTCGATCAGGGACTGGTTGGTCTGCACCAGGGTTTCCAGGTCGATGATGCCGCGCTCGGATTCCTTGGCGGTTTCGACGGTGCCCATTTTCAGGGTTTCGGCGTTCTTGCGCAGCAGGTCGTTGGTCATATTGGTCACGGCCTTCTGGGCTTCCATGGCCTGCTGGCTGTGGTGCAGGCCCAGGGCCAGCACCATCTGATTTTTCCACAGGGGCAGGGTGTTGACCAGGGTGGACTGGATGCGCTCCACCAGCAGGGAATTGTTGTTTTGCAGCAGACGGATCTGGGGCGCCATCTGCATGGAAATCTGCCGGGTGAGCTTTAAATCGTGCAGCTTCTTTTCAAACCGGTCGCACTGGGCGGCCAGGTCGTTGGCCTTCTGGGCGTCCATGGCGTCGCCGCTCTTTTCGGCGATTTCCTGGAGCTCCTTTAAGTCGGTTTCCCGCACTTCCTTGAGGCGCTGCTCGCCCGCCACGATGTACATGGTCAGCTCGTGGAAGTAAGCCAGGTTCATGTCGTAGAGCTTATTGAACATGGCCACGTCCTTGAGCAATTGCACCTGATGCTCCTCCAGGCTGCCCGCGATGCCTTCCACGTTCTTGCTCACGTCTTCATACTTGGCCTGGATGGTGGAAATCTGCTGCTTGGCCCCGAAGAACAGGCCCCGCAGGCCCTTGGGCTTTTCGCCGGCGGCGTTGAAGCCCTTGAGCTCGGTGATCAGCTTGGTGAGCATATCGCCCACTTCGCCGGTGTCGCCGGTTTTCACGTTGGCCAGCACGGTGTCGGCAAAGCCGGAAATCTTCTTCTGGGCGTCCGCGCCGTAGAGCATCACATGGTCGGGATTGGTGATATCAATGGTTTTGGAAAAATCCGCCACCTGCTTCTTTTCTTCTTCGGTGAGAGAGGATTCCAGGCTGGCTACGGCTTCCTTGGCGTCGGGAGCCTGGGGAACCTGGGCAGCCAAATCTTCCAGGGTCTCCACTGCGTGTTCCAGCTGGGTCTTGGCTTCCGCTTCGGAATGGAGGGTCAGCACCGGGGCGGCATGGGCCTGGGCTTCGGCCATGTTGTTTTCAGTCATCGTGGGTGGCTCCTTTCACAGCGATTCATCTTGATCAGTTTTCAATTCATAGTTCTTAGTTCAAAGTTTTAAGTTCTTAGTTCTAAGCGGAAATGTCTTCCGTCTGTTATGCGCGAAAAAGAGGAACAAAATCAGCTTGGAACTTGGAGCTTAGAACTTAGAACTTGATCCGCTCTCACATCTTTCCGTTTTTCACGCCGGTATCGATCAGGCCGTCCTGGCGCAGCATGGTTTCCATCACGTCGATATCGGTGGAAATGTCCAGCATTTCATCCTGATACAGGGCGTCCAATTGCTTATCGAAAGCCTTGAGCACAGTGGCCATGGCCTCGCGGATCTGGGCGCGGGTTTCCTGGGCGTTCTGGCCGCTCACCTGGCGCTCATCCATCTTCCGGTAGCTGGTGAGCATTTTCAGGGTCGTGGGCAGATAATAATCCATGAACCGGCGAATCTGGGGCGCTTTGGCGGGCTGCTCGGCCACGGTATGGAAAATCTGATTGGCCACCTTGTCCAGCTGGTTCATCTGGGCGGTGAGCTCCGGATCGGGAATCAGATCGTTTTCCTTTCTGATCTCAGCCAGCATTTCCTGGCCCTTCTCCACCAGAGAATCCACGGCGCTGTCGCCGGTCTTGGGAATGGGCTGCTGAACGGGCGCTTCCTTGGAGGTGTCCAGGCCCTGAGCCATGATGAACACCACCCAGCCCACCAGCACCGCGATGCCCGCGGCGATCAGATAATGCTGCCAGCGGTACATGGGGAAAATCAGGCTGTACAGCGCCACCACCAGCCCCACGGCGATGAAGGCGATCACATACGCCTTGGAATTTTTCTTGTTCTGCTGCATTGCATCCTCCCCCTTTATCATTGACTGCGGAAAAAGTATAGCAAATTCGGAAGGAAACGCAACCTGTTTTTGCTGAATCATACATTTTCCCCGCTGAAAGCGGCGTTTTCCCGCTTTTCGTTTCCTAAGTATACCACAATCCATACGCTATTTCAATGAAAAATCAGCCGCTGAAAAAGCAGATTTTCCGCTTCAAAGAAAGGGCGGAATGGTGTATAATAGGGATAGCTCCAAGTTCTAAGTTCTAAGCTCATTTGACGACAATGTTTTTCCCGTGGCAACGCATTGGCTTACTGCCCGCTCGGCTATATTTGCTTGGAACTTGGAACTTAGAACTGATAACTTATTCCCGCGCCGCTGACAAGAAACGAAAATTACAGGAGATGATCCGATGAAGCTATTGTCCATTGCCATTCCCAGCTACAATTCCCAGGATTACCTGAGCCACGCGGTGGAATCCCTGCTGCCGGGGGGCGAGGAGGTGGAAATCCTCATCGTCAACGACGGCTCCAAGGACGATACCGCAAAAATCGCCGACGAATATGAAAGGAAATATCCCGGCATCGTGCGGGCCATCCACAAGGAAAACGGCGGCCACGGGGACGCGGTGATGGTTGGCCTTCAAAACGCCACGGGGCTGTACTTTAAGGTGGTGGATTCCGACGACTGGGCAGACGCGGAAGCCTATCCCAAGGTGCTGGAAACCCTGCGGGGCTTTGCCGCCCCGGAAAAGCAGATCGATATGCTGGTGAGCAATTACATTTACGACAAGGTAGGCGCTGCCCACAAGCATGTGATGAGCTATCACCACGCCCTGCCCCAGGGCCGGGTGTTCGGCTGGGAGGAAACCAGGCATTTCCGCAAGGGCCAGTATATGCTGATGCATTCCGTCATTTACCGTACCCAGCTTTTGCGGGACTGCGGCATGACCTTGCCCAAGCATACTTTCTACGTGGACGAGCTGTATGTGTATGTGCCCCTTAAAAACGTGGAAAAGATGTACTACCTGGATGTGGATTTCTACCATTATTTTATCGGCCGGGACGACCAGTCCGTCCAGGAGCAGGTGATGATCCGCCGGATCGACCAGGCGCTGCTGGTGAACCGGCTGCTGGTGTCCTCGGTGGACCCCTTCTCCATTCCTGATCCCCATAAGCGCAAGTATATGCTCAACTACCTGGAAATCGTCACCACCGTGTCCTCCGTGCTGCTGACCAAGAGCGGCACCGAAGAAAACCTGCAAAAGAAAAAAGACCTGTGGGCCTTCATTCAAAAGGAAAACCCCAGGGTGTACGGCGTGCTGCGCCATCGGCTGCTGGGGCGGCTGATGCACCTGTCCGGCAAAGGGGGCCGGGCCGTCACCGTGGCGGGATACAAGATCGCCCAGAAGATTTTCGGATTCAATTGATCTCCTGTTCTCTCAGGACGGCGGCGGGCCGGGGGCCTTCCGCCGCTTTATTTTGCGCTTATATAAAAGGATGGATTCGCTTCACTTGTTACAAAGAAGGCGGGGAATTGTAACCGAATGTTCTTATAAAAGTAGTTTCCCCGCCTATCGGGGAGGCTGGACAAACCCGTCAGAGTGTGGTATCTTTGGAGGGATCAAGGCAACCACGAAGGAGGCGCGGCATGATTTCCCAGGTACAGGTGATGAACACGCTCAGGCCCTGGCTGGGGGAGCCGCTGCTGCAGGCGCTGACGCCGCTGACGGCAGACATTGCGGGAAGGCTCAACGGCTTTTCCCTGCGCCGGGGCGGAGAGGAGATGGCCGATACGCTGGACAGCCTTTTGTTCCGCGCCGTGCGCCAGGCCACCGACGGCCGTATGCTGGCCCAGCTTCCCGACGGCACCTTTGTGCGCGTCCGGGTGGAGGATTTTTCCGTGATGGCGGATGAACTGATGCTGCTGCCCTTTGAGCAGCTGCCCGCCAGCCGGGAAAGCCTGCAGTTTCTGCGGGATTATTCCATGCGCCATGCCAGCCTGTCAGCCCTGCGGGTGCTGTATACCCGGTTCGGGGCCATGCAGTCCCCCGATGAACTGACGGCCATCGCGTCGGTGGTGCGGTCCTGCTATCCGGCCTTCCGGTGGCAGGGGTGGCTGCGGTGAAAAGCGGGCGTGGGTTTTCGTTCCGGAAAGCCTGCGCCGGATCAAGAACAAAATGATTGAACAATTGAAGAAGGGATCTTCATGGGGAAAATTATTTGCATCGCCAACCAGAAAGGCGGCGTGGGAAAAACCACCACGGCTGTGAACCTGGCCGCCTGTCTGGCGGATGAGGGCAAGCCCACGTTGCTTGTGGATATGGACCCTCAGGGCAACGCCAGCAGCGGCCTGGGCGTCCGGGCGGGAAAGAAAACGGTGTATGAAGTGCTGCTGGGGGAATGCCCCCTGGAAAGCACCGTGGAAAAAACCAAGCAGAAAAAGCTGTTCGTGGCCCCGTCGGACATTCGTTTGGCCGGGGCGGAGCTGGAACTGGCGGGCATGGACCGCCGGGAATACCGGACGAGGGCAGCGCTGGAGCCCTGCCGGAAGGATTATGATTTTATTATCGTGGACTGCCCCCCTTCCCTGGGCATGCTCACCATCAACGCCCTCACCGCCGCCCAAAGCGTGCTGATTCCCATTCAGTGCGAATACTATGCTCTGGAAGGGGTCACGGCCCTGATGAACACAGTGCAGCGGGTGAAGCGGGGGCTGAATCCGGGCCTGGAAATCGAAGGCGTGCTTTTGACCATGCTGGACGGCCGCACCAACCTGGGCTTACAGGTGGTGGCGGAGGTGAAGAAGCACTTTAAACAGCAGGTGTTCAAAACCACCGTGCCCCGGAACGTACGCCTGGGGGAGGCCCCCAGCCACGGCCTGCCCATCAATCTGTACGACAGCCGCAGCTCCGGCGCGGAGGCGTACCGGGCATTGGCTCAGGAAATTATCAAAAAGAACAAAGCAAAAAAGTAAATTTGTGCAAAACTTCCAAAGATTCATTTTTTTCAAAATCAACGGAACATTTTCGTATTCTGATTCGTCTATATAGATAAGAGGAATTCGCCTGTCGAATCAGAAATGAAAAGCGAAAAAGCCGGGTTTTCAACATAGCTTCTTTTATGTTGGAATGAGATGCTGATGGGGTGAAACGCGCTATGAAAAAAATGGGGCTGGGCCGGGGGCTGGACGCCCTGCTGCCTGAGAGCAACGATCTGGACAACATGGTCAGCATGATCGCGGTGACGGAGATCGACCGGAATCCGGAGCAGCCGCGGCGGGATTTTGACGAAGCGGCCCTGCAAACGCTGGCAGACTCCATCCGCACGGCGGGGGTGCTGCAGCCGCTGCTGGTGGTGGAGGAAAACGGGCGCTACCGCATCGTGGCGGGGGAGCGCCGGTTCCGGGCCGCGCGGATCGCGGGGCTGGAATCCGTGCCCTGCATCGTGCGGGATTTTTCGCCCCAGGAGCAAATGGAAGCCGCCCTCATCGAAAACCTGCAGCGGGAGGATTTAAACCCCATTGAAGAGGCGGCGGCAGTGAAGCAGTTCATGGAAGAATGCCATTACACCCAGGAGCAGGCCGCCAAACGGCTGGGCAAATCCCGCCCCGCGGTGGCGAACCTGCTGCGGCTGCTGAACCTGCCCAAGACGGTGCAGGACGATGTGATCGCGGGCCGCCTGTCCGCGGGCCATGCCCGGGTGCTGGCCGGCATCGAGGAGGAGCGGCGGCAGATCGCTCTGGCCCAGGCGGTGATCCTGGAGGGCCTGAGCGTGCGGCAGTTGGAAAAGATGGCCGCCGAGCCCACAGTCCTGCCCCGGAAAAAGCCCGAGCCCCGGCCCCTGCCTCTGGAATTGCAGGACATGGAAAACCGGTTGCGGGAAACCTTCGGCCTGCGCACCCAACTCAAGGGCAGCCGCAAGCGCGGCAAAATCATCCTCCAGTATTACAGCGAGGACGAATTGGATCGGCTGTACCAGTGTCTGGAAAGATTGGAGTAATGATCAGTGAGGAGTTAGGAGTGAGGAGTTGAAAATTGTTCAATGCGCGAAGCGCAGGCGATTCACTCCAGCCTCCTTATTCCTAATTCCTTATTGATTGAACGCGATCTTGATACCACGGAACAGTTACGAGGAATAAACTTTTTTGCGGGGGAAATTGAGGCCGTCCGCGCGGGGATGCGAACACAGCGAATCAGCGGGAGGACAGAGCATGTCTTATTCTTTTTTCGGCGGAAACGCCGTGACCCTGCGGGATGAAAACGGCCTGACGGTTCAGGCTATGTACGACCTGCTGAAAAATCTGTGGAGCGCCGATACCTGCGCGCCCCGGATGCGCAAGGAATGGACCCGGCAGAATCCCACTCTGGGCCAATGCTCCGTCACCGCCTTTCTGGCCCAGGATCTTTTCGGGGGCCAGGTGTATGGCGTGCCCCTGGGGGACGGAAACTTTCATTGCTATAACGCCGTGGACGGCCAGGTGTTCGACCTGACCAGCGAGCAGTTCGGGGATACGGCCCTGCGATACGAAGGCAATCCCCTGCAAACCCGGGAAGCCCACTTTGAAAAGGAAGAAAAATACCAGCGGTATCTGGCCCTTCGCAAGGGGTTTTTCCAGGAATACGCCGTGCTGCTCAAGCATTCCGGCTGCAACTGCTGCCAGGCGGTGCTGTGCGCCTATGCCCGGCAGACGGGCATTCCGGTGGAAACGATGAAGAAAATGACCGCCGCCTTCGCCGTGGGCATGGGCTGCATGGAATCCACCTGCGGGGCGCTGATCGCTGCGGAAATGCTGCTGGGCATCTTCCGGTATCAGGGCGCGCCCATGTTCCGCCCGGCCAAGGCCCTGTATCAGGCCTTCACGGAACAGTGCGGGGCGTCCGTCTGCAAAGAGCTCAAGGGCGCGGACACCGGCTGCGTCCTGTGCGAATGCGACGACTGCGTCCGCGCCGCCGTGGGCCTGGTGGAAAATGTGCTGCATGAGAAATGAAGATGAACCCTTGCCAACAAGCGCCGTCTCTCCCTTCGGTGAGAGGCGTTTTTTGGTTCATTACAAAATCTTGCGGGGATACCAATCAATCTATTGTTCTTCCCTTCATAAAGCATTAGAAAAGGAAAAACAGCGATTATCAATTCCTGGATTGCTTTCTCGGAGGGGGGTGTGGGGGGAACCTCTCTTTGGCATCCAAAGAGAGGTTCCCCCCACAAACTTTTACATTGAGCCTTTTTATTTGGAATTGCTTGACAGGATTCAAAGAATCATGCTATGATAGGAGCCCTTTTAACGCTTTTGTTTTCTTACATCGACGGACCTTTGGGAGGAACGCATGAGCTACATTGCCGTGGAAGGGCTGAATAAAACCTTTGCCGTGCGCAAGAAACGGCAGGGGCGTTTGCTGCGGGAAAAAACGCTGGTGCGCGCCCTGCAGGACGTATCCTTTTCCATTGAGCGGGGGGAGCTGGTGGGCTACATCGGCCCCAACGGCGCGGGCAAATCCACCACCGTGAAAATTTTGAGCGGCATCCTGACCCCGGACGGGGGCCAGGTAAACGTGGGCGGACGGGTTCCCTGGAAGGAGAGAAAGGATCACGTGCGCCGTATCGGCGTGGTGTTCGGCCAGCGGAGCCAACTGTGGTGGGACGTGCCCATCCTGGACAGCTTTTCTTTGCTCAGGGATATTTACCGGGTGCCGGAAGGGGAATACCGCGCCCGGCTGGCCCGGCTCACCGACGCCCTGCAATTGGAGGATTTCCTCCGCACGCCCCTGCGGCTGCTGAGCCTGGGCCAGCGGATGCGGGCGGAGCTGTGCGGCTCGCTGCTCCACGGGCCGGAGCTTTTGTTTCTGGACGAGCCCACCATCGGCCTGGACGCGGTGAGCAAGCTGGCGCTGCGGGATTTTCTGAAAGAGGAAAACGAACGCAACGGCACCACTATCCTGCTTACTACCCACGACATGGAGGACATCGCCGCCCTGTGCCCACGGGTGATGGTGCTGGGCCATGGGAAAAAGCTCTATGACGGGGCGCTGCCTCAGCTGCTTTCCCGGTATGATACCCTGCGCCAGTTGACCGTGCGCTATGAAGCCGAAACCTCTTTGCCGCCCCTGCCGGAAAGCTGCGCCGTCAGCCGGGAGGGGGCGGACTGGAAAATCACCTATGCCCCCGCTGCGCTGCCCACCTCCCAGCTGCTGTCTTTGCTGCAAAGCGCCGGGCCCATTCGGGAGCTCACCGCCCAGCCCCAGAACATTGATCATTTGATCGCCGCCATGTATCGGGAGATGGACTTGTAATATTGCAATCAGTGAGGAGTGAGGAGTTAGGAGTGAGGAGTTCATAGTTTGCGCTTCGCACTCTATCGTCTATTGCATGATTCACTTGTGTAAAGAATGATCAATTCAAATCAATTTATTTTTATACGATTGCTGGCTGGGCGACTTGTAGGGGCGGATAATATCCGCCCGCCCAAGAGAATTATTTCATGTACTTGTTCTCCCAACATTTGTAATGCCTGCTTTACGGGCGGAGATAAACGCCCCTACCCTTTGACCGTTCCTTACATTGTATCTTTATAAGCTATTTTGAATTGATCAGTTTTTACTTGGATACTTTTTAAACGCAACAAACAGATGTGGTGACGTATGAAAGCATATCTTTCCGTGTTCCGGATGCGCTGGCGGATGGAGCTGCAATACCGCGGCGCGGTGGTGGGCGGCATTATCTGCCAGGTGTTTTTCGGGCTGATTTTAGTGGCGCTGTACCGGGCGCTGTACCAAAGCAAGCCCCAGACCATGCCCATGGAATCCGTGGCCACCTATGTGTGGCTCCAGCAGGCGTTTTTCCGGATGCTGCTGGCCTCCGACGCAGACCTCTTGGACAAAATCCGCACCGGGGCCATCGCCTATGACCTGTGCCGCCCCTTGCAGTTATACGGGTATTATTACGCCCGCATCCTGGCGCAGAAGCTGCTGGGCAGTTTGCTTCGGGCCGCGCCCATGCTGGCGTTTGCTTCCCTGCTTCCGGCGGGCTGGGGCCTTCATTTGCCTGCCTCCCCGGCGGGGCTTGCCCTGGCCTTGGTTGGCTTGGCCCTGGGCCTGCTCTGCGTGTGCGCCCTGGAAAACATCACCATGGGCTTTACCATGCGCACCCTGGATTCCCGGGGGGTGCAGGCCATGCTGAACCTCATGATGATGACCCTGTCCGGCAACATTCTCCCCCTGACCCTGTTTCCGGATTCCTGGCAAAGGGTGATTACTCTGCTGCCCTACGCCCAATTGCTGGACGCGCCCATCCGCCTGTATACCGGCCAATGGCTCCCGGCGGACGCCCCGCGGATATTGATGACACAGCTTCTCTGGACGGCGGCCCTGGTGTTCCTGGGCCTCATGCTGTGGAAGCGGAACCAGCAGCGGCTGGTCATTCAGGGAGGGTAAAAAATGAACACCATCAAGCTGTATTTCCGCTCCATGGCCATGCTGCTGAAAAGCCAATTGCAGTATCCCGCCTCCTTCTTCATGCAGACCCTGGCCCAGCTTGTGATGGAGGGCGGGGAGATGCTGGCGGTGATCCTGATCGTGGATCGGTTTGGGCGCCTGGGCCAATGGATGCCCGGGGATTTATTCTTCTTTTTCGGCATGATGTCCGTCACCTTTTACCTGACGGAGTTTTTCGGGCGCGGCGTGACGGGCAATTTTTCCTCCCTGGTGCGCTCCGGGCAATTGGATACGCTGCTTTTGCGGCCCCGGGGCGTGCTGACCCAGGTGCTGTGCTCCGCCATTGATCCCCGGCGGGTTTCCTGCATCGCGGTGGGGGTGGCGGCGCTGGTGATCGGCAGCGGCATGTCCAAGGTACAATGGACAGTCCTCAAAGGGCTGGCCATGGCGGAATCCATTCTGCTGGGAGTGCTGCTGGTGCTGGGACTGTTTTTGATCGAGGCGGTGTTTTCCATCCATTCGGTGAAATCCGTGGAGCTGGTGAACGCCCTGACCTATGGCGGCCGCAGCGCCTGCCAGTATCCCATCGATATTTTTCCCCGGCCCCTGCGATTGATCTTTACCGTGGTGGCGCCCTTCGCCCTGACGCTGCATGTGCCCGCCGCCTATATCCTGGGTAAGCCCCTGTACGGCTGGCCAGACTGGACGGCCTTCGTGACGCCTCTGGCCGGGGCCGCGCTGTTTGCTGTCATGTACGCCGTGTTCCAGCGGGCCATGCGCTTTTACCGGTCCACGGGAAGCTGACCATAAAGCAGCGAAGATGTTCTGTGGTAAATGGAAGAACGCTTTAAATGATTAGGCAAAAGGCAAAAGGCAATAGGTAATAGAAGAATTAGAGTTCAGCTTGAAGAGTTCAGAGGATAGATATTATAGTGATTCCAAGTCTGCAATCGTTCCTTGTGTCCGTCTATTCTCTGCGCTTTAAACTCAGTCTACTGCGCTCTCTCGTCTATTGCCTAATGCCTATTGCCTAATGCTATTGCCTTTTCGCTTAAAGTGCTTTTTTTGCGCCTGAACAACGACAAACCGATTATTTTTCCGGCAGAGGCAGAAAATCGCCGGGCAGATAGATGCTGCCGCCCAGGGATTCGGGCTGTTTCCCCTCCACGAAAATGGCGGCCCGCTTTACGCCCGGCAGCCCGCACAGGGTATTGACCAGGCTGTAAACCAGCCTTTCCTCTGCCGGGGCGCTTAAATCCCGGCACAATTCCGGCAGCCTGCCGGAAAAGTTCAGCACCAGCACGTCGCCGTCATAGGCCGCGCCCAGCAGGTCGCTGTCCCGCAAGTCCTCCGGCAGGGTGGGGGAGAGGCCCGGCACGCTGTCAAAGGGCTGGGGGCCCAGCAGCAGTTGCTCCACCAGCTTTCGGGGGTCATAGGCGTCCCGGAAGGGCACGGGCCGGTAAACCTGCTTCAATTGCCCCTCCCCGTCGGCCAGGTACAGCCCGCATTCCGCCAGCAGGAACCCGGAAAAATCCGAGCGCTTGAGAGCGCCTTCTTCAAAAGAGATGATGTCTCCGGAGCGTCCGTATACGCCAGAAGGGGAAAGGGAGGAAATGCGCTCGCTGCCGATGCTCACCTCCAGGGCGTCCAGATGGGGCAGGAAGGTGGTCATGGTATAGGTCAGGGAAGCCATCATTACCGAGCGGGTAATGCCCGCGTCAATGAGCGTCCGGTTCAGGCCCTCCTGAAATTTCAGCACCAGCCGCCTTTGCCCGCTGCTTTCATCCACGCTGGGCGCTTCCGCCAGCAGAGGCCGAAAATCCGGGCACCGGGGCGCCCGGGGCAAAAGCGCCGCTTCCGTGGACAGCGCGTCCAGCAGCATCAGCGCCATGGAAGGCAGATCAGCCCCGCTGAAGGCCAGGGTGCGGGGCTCGCACAGGATGCCCTTGCCCGAAGGGGCGGGAAAATACAGGGCGGCGGTGTAGGTCCGGCGGCTCTGGGAGGCTGCGGCCCGGGCCCACAGGGCGGAAAGCTCCTCCCGGGTGTTGGCCTGATAGCAGCCGGCGGGCTGAACGCCGGGGCCCATGCCGGGCTGAACGCCCTGGATCAGCAGGTTCACATACTGCACGTCGCCAAACTGGCACAGGGTATTGGCCAAAGCCTGGCCCACGGTAAACAATTGCTCATAGGTCAGCGCCAGGGCGGAGGGGGCCAGGCTCACCGTGGCCACCTGCCCGGAGACCTCTACCGCTTCCCCCGCCGCCAGGCTCAGCTCCACCCCGCTGCCCAGCACGGCGGTGTTTGACCCGGCGGGCTCTGTCAGCAGCGCCCGGGCCATGGTTTCCGTCATGGGCGCTCCGGCGGGCAGGCTCATCCGCTTGGGCACCGCAATGAGCCGGGTGCCGTCCAGGGAAGGCAGATACAGCATCACCGTTTGCTCGTAGGCCTGGGCCGCGTCCCCTGTGGGGGCGGTGTGCTTCACGGCGGCGGGAGGCAGTGTCACCTGGACAGCGCCAGGGGTTTCCGCGCTTTGACAGCCCGTCAGCAGCGCGCATACCAGCAAAAGGCCCAGAACGCGCAAAATGGGGCGCTTCATCAATGTTCCACCAGCTTTCGGTCAGGAAGATAAATGATTTCGTTATGATCTGTTGAAGAAGGCTTAATAGTATTCGGCGAAAGGCAATAGGCAACAGGCATTAGGCAATAGGAAGACGAGCGTTCAGCGTGCAGATATTTTTAGTCGTTCCAAGTCTGGATTCGTTGCTTATGTCAGGCTATACTCTCTGCACTCTGTACTCTGCAATCTCATTTATTTCTTGCCCATCATATCCAGCAGCGTTTCGTAGTCCATTTTCCAAATGCCGTCCTCCCGGATGAGGCGCAGGGGATAGCCGGGCACGGCGGTGTCCTGCCCCTGGCCCTGCAAGGTCAAATCGGCTGTCACCAGGGCGGTCTGCCCATCAAAGCTCACGCTGCCGCAGGACAGGGTATAGTCCACCAGCTTTTCCGCCGCCGCAAACGCGTCCAGGGCGCTTTGCTCGCCGGAAGCATTGGCGGTGTAAGCGGATAGGGTGTTCCAGTCCTGCTCCCGCCAGCTTTGCAGGATGCGCTGGGCGGTGTTGTGGGGGGTGAGCAGCGTATCTTCATTCCGGGTCAGCATCGGCAGCAGCGCCGCATCGGCGGAGCGGTTCAAAAAGCCCGCCGTCAGCCGCATGGACGCCTGGCTGCGTTCCACCAGCACCTGCACCCGGTCGCAAAGGCCCGCCTCGGTGAGGGTGGCGGCCAGGGAATCCAGGCACAGCTGGCGGCGCAGGGGCCCTTCGGTTTTCCAGGCACCTACGGAGACGTCGCCGGGCTCGTCGGGATAGCGGCCCAGCAGCGCTTCATTCAAGGTCAAAAACAGGGTGCCGTCCTGATTGACGGCGGACAGTGCCTCCACCCCGCTGGGAAAAAGCGGGGACAGGGCCGCGTTCAGCGGGCCGCCCAGCAGGGCTTTCACCACGGCCTTTTCCAGGCTTTCATTGCGCTGGACCGTCACCAGCCGGGCTTCCGGGGCCAGAAAGCCGGTGCTGCCGTAGCGGAAATACA
This sequence comes from uncultured Clostridia bacterium, assembly GCA_946626395.1. Lineage (GTDB taxonomy): Bacteria > Bacillota > Clostridia > Christensenellales > Aristaeellaceae > RUG563. Next base: position 23,970 of record CAMOUF010000159.1, on the reverse strand, counting down.
GGGTCACGGATTTTTGATCGGGCGCAAGGCCCTCAGTGCTGGCGCTGATCAGGCGCTGGCCCTCCGTGCCGGAGCGCTTGAGGGAATCCGGCGGCGAGGTCATGCAGCCGCACAGCAGCAGGGCGCAGCACACAAGCAGGCAAATCAAACGGGCGCGGTCAGTCATTTGGGGTTCGGCTCCTCTCCCAGGCACCAGCCCTGCAGTTTATTGATGGTCCGCTCCAGCGATCCCCGGCTGTCGCCCCAGGGTTTGTCGGCGTTGCGGTAATCAAATTTCAGGGTGAAGCCTTCAATATCCTTTTCCATTTTGGACAGGCTTGCGTCCATGGCGGCGGATAAATCCCGGATAAAATCCCGGAGCATGTCGCCGGAGAGAGCCTCGTCCGCCATTTCCAGCAGCATGGCCATATCGGGCAGGCACACGCCCTTGGAGGCGGCGAAGGCCTTGCGGAAGGAAGGGTCGTTTTTGTACAGGTGCAGCATGGTGTAGGCGTAGCGCCGGGTATGCTCCTCGATGGTGTCGCACAGGATGCAGCTTTGGGACATGGCCCGGATCTTTGCCGCCGCTTCTTTTAAGCCCTCCTTGCCCTCGCTTTTGCCCATGAGCCTTTTCAGGGCAGGGGTGGAGGCGCTCTTTTCCCCGGCCTGGGCCGCCTGGGCCAGGAGGGGCTTTAATTTGCCCATGGTTTCCTTTAAATGGGTGTGCATCATCAGGGCGTGGCCCAGGCGGTTTTTCTGCTCGTAAAGCAGCACCTGATGATGGGCGCAGAAGCCCACGGCGTTGACCTGGATGCGGGTGTCCGGCTCCATCACCGACGCGCCGAGAAATCTGTCCACGTCGATCAGTTCGTTCCGGCGGCGCAGGGCGCACAGGGGGCATTCCCCGCCCAGCTTCATGGCGTCCCAGACGGGAATGGTGTCAATGTGGTAACGCATGGCGGCTCCTTTCGGTCGGTTGGTTCTTCATAAATCTTCTTTCGCCCGCATACAATGCAGGAGACGGGAGGGGATCGGGATGCGGGCGGGCAGGCTGAAAACAAAGCGTTATAAAACGGGACGGGGGATGGGCCCGTGGGCCATGCTGCTGCTGGGCGCTGCCCTGGGCCTGGGCGCGGCTGCGCTGCAGGGGGAAAGACCGCCGGTTTTGTCCGCCCCGCCAGCGGCCACGAAAGCGCCTATCGAAGAGAAAACGGAAACGCGCACCGTGACCCTGAACGCGAAAAGCTGGTACGCCCTCCAGCTGGGCGTGTTTGATTCCCGGGAAGCCGCCCTGCAAACCGCGAAGGCTTATCGGGCCCGGGGCGCGGGAGGCTATGTGTTTGAAAAGGACGGCTGCCGGGCGCTGGCAGCGGCCTATGAAACCCGGGCGGACGCCCAGGCGGTGATGACCCGGCTGAAAGAAAGGCACGGGGTGGATACCGCCGTGGTGGAGGTGGCCCTGCCCGCCGTGACGCTGCGGCTGTCGGGGCGCGGCAGCCAATTAACGGCCCTTTCCGACGCCTGGGACGCTATGGAAAAGCTGACGGGGCACCTGTACGCCCTGAGCCTTTCCCTGGATCGGGGAGAAATCCCCCTGAGCGATGTCCGGGCGGCCCTTTTTTCCGAGCGGGATACGCTGAACGCGCTTCGGGAGGGGCTGCTCTCCCGCTTTGGGCAGCAGCCTCCCGAGGCGGTGGCGGCGCTGGAAAGGGTGCTGAGCGAATGCGCCCAAAGCCTGGAAGAGGCGCTGAACGCCTCCACGGCTGTGGGGCTGGGGGCTCAGGTGAAATATTGCCATTTGCAGTGTCTGTGCGAAATGGCGGCCTATGCCGCTTCCCTTTACTGACTCACGGCGGGCCGGGCAGGCGCGCCGCATTTTTCGCAGGGAATCAGATTTTTAAATTCCTGACTGTTGATCAGGCTGAAGGAAAATTCCTCCATGGGCCACCACTGGGAATTGACGGCGGGGCAGATGCGGTTCACATGGTAATACTTGCCCTTGCCCGCCTTGTTGTAGTACACCTTCACGTCGCTTTCCGTGCCGGGCGGGTCGGTGACCACGGGGGCCTTGGTGCTGCCCAGGGCCAGGTTGCCCACATACACCTGGCTGGAAGCGGCCTTGGCTTCCTCCTCCTCGTTGATGGGCACGGTGTCCAGGGAGTTGGGGTCCACGTACCAGACCTCGTTGGTTTTCACCATGCGCACGTTCATGCGCTTGGGCACCACTTCGGCGCCGTCTGGGAAATAGGCCCGTACGGTGATCACCCGGCTGCTGCTGCCGTCGCTGCCGCCCGCCTCTTCAATGGCGTAATCCACGGGGATGTTGCCGCTGAGCTGCTGGAAAAGCACGTTGGTGGGGGAGACAGTGGCGTTGATCCAGGCGGGGCTGCAATAATCCCGGATCACCTGGATCTGGTTTTTCATCCAGGCCTCAAAAAAGCCGTCCAGCCGTTTTTCCGCTTCGGACTTGGTGCCCGCCGGGTCCACGGTGGGCTCGGGGGTGGCGGTCTCCATCACCTCCATCAGCCCTGCCGCGTCCGGCGTGATGCCGGCGGGCTGTGCCCGGCTGGCCGCGATGGAATCGCCATTGGCCTGGAGATTAATGAACAGCGCCAGGGCAATCACCGCCGCCAGGGCGAGATACACCACCGTCAGGGTGTTCCGGGCGCTGCGCACGAAGGCCCCCAGTACCCACATGGCGATCACCGCCAGGGCGGCGGCGGCCAGAAACGCCCAGCGCAGTTCATTGCTCTGCACGATCAAAGCCACTAAAAACATCACCGGCAGCAGGAAGGAGAGCGCCACGGATAAAAAGGCATGGCGCTTTAAACCCTGGGGCTGCGCTTCCCCCTGGCCCTGCTGGGTGGCCTGCTCCTGGGAGCCGCGGCGGGGAGGCTTCTTGGGGGTTTTCATGTTGTAAAGGGGAGAATCGTTGTATTGACCGCGATTGGAGTTCATTGCGCGCTCCTTTCCATGGGCTTCCGCTCTGCGCAAGGGCGGGCTTTTATTCGTCGATCTGTACCTTGTCCCGGCCAAACATGTCGATCAGATCGGCCATGTTTTTGTCCGCCCGCTTGTCCGCGTTGGGGTCGGGGGGCGGCGTCTGGGAGACGGCCTGGAATTTGGCGTCCAGACCGCCGCACTGGTTCAGGGCGGCTTCGATTTTTTTCCGCCGCTCGTCGGCGGAGAGCATATTGGAGAAAATGGCCTCCTCCTGGGCAAACAGGGCTTTGTAAACGCCGTCCTGATAGCCGCCGTACCGGGCCCGGCTCAGGGGGGCGTAAATGGCGGGCTCCTGCTTTTTCATGATTTTGAGCATATCGTTCCACACGTCCTTGGGCGCGCGGCTGCCAGGGGGCACGGCGGATTCTGTGATGGGCGCGGGTTTGGGCGCGGCGGGCTTTTTGGGGGCGCTCTGTCCGCTTTCCCCGGGCGCGGGCATCCGAACGCCGCTTTGCTCCAGTTGGGAAAGCCGCTGCTCCAATTCCGCCACCCGCTCCAGCAGGGCCTCATAGTCCTGCTCCTCCGGCTGGTCGCAGGCCCGCAGGGCGAATACCTCCAGCACCGACCGGGCGGAGGAGGCCCAGCGGGTGTCCGCTTCCGCCCGCATGCTCAAATCCAGCACCCGCATCAGCCGCTGCTGGGAAAACTGCTTGGCCTGGTCGGCATAGCGGCGGATGTTTTCCCCGCTGACTCCCGGCAGCGCTTCCCCGGGGCCGCAGAGCATGGCCGCCATCAGCAGGCGCAGATGGGCGGATACGTCCTTTAAAAACACCTGCACGTCCCGGCCGGATCGCATAAGCTGGTCAATGAGCCGCAGGGCTTCCGCCCCGTCCCGGCGGGCCAGGGCGTCCGCGAAGGAAAAGAGGAAGGTCCTGTCCGCCGTGCCCAGGGCGTCCCGGACGTGCTCCTCGGTAATGGTTTCGCCGCCGCCCATGCACATATCCAGAATGGACAGGGCGTCGCGCATGCCGCCCTCGGCGGCCCGGGCGATCAGGTTCAGGGCTTCCGGCTCGGCTTTTTCGCCGCTCTGGGTGACCACGTTGTGCAAATGCCCCGCGATCTGATCCTCGGAATAGCGGCCAAAGTCGTACCGCTGGCACCGGGACAGGATGGTGGAGGGCAGCTTCTGGGGCTCGGTGGTGGCCAGGATAAACACCATGTATTCCGGCGGCTCCTCCAGGGTTTTGAGCAGGGCGTTAAAGGCAGCGTTGGAAAGCATGTGCACTTCGTCGATGATGTACACCTTGTATTTTCCGAACTGGGGGGGATAATCCACCTTTTCCAGCAGGTCGCGGATTTCCTCCACCCGGCTGTTGCTGGCCGCGTCCATTTCATACACGTCCAGGGAAGCGCCGCTTTCAATGGTTTTGCAGCTGCCGCATTCCCCGCAGGGGTCGCCGTTTTGCGGGTTTTCACAGTTGATGGCCCGGGTGAGAATGCGGGCGGCGCTGGTTTTGCCGGTGCCCCGGCTGCCGCAGAAGAGATAGGCGTGGGCGATGCGGCCGGACATGACCTGGTTGCGAAGCGTCCGCACGATGGCCTCCTGGCCCACCATATCGGAAAATGTCTTGGGCCGCCAGACCCGGTACAGGGCTTGATACACGTTTGTTTCCTCCGAAAATACGCTATTGGTCCTTCATGCGCACATAGCCGCCCCCGCCCATGCCATTCGTGATGCTGACGCAAAGGGGCAGCGGCGCGGTCAAGGCCCGCTCTTCCTCCGGAAGGATGCCGCCCTCCAGGATACCCAGGGTCGTTTCCATGGTCTGCCAGTTAAAATGCAGGCCATAGCGGGCTTCGTCGATCACCAGCACCAGGCAGGGCTTTGCCCAGAGCTGTTCCAAATCCGCTTCCGTGGCGGCTTCCACCCGCCAGGTATGGGCGGAGGATGCGCCTGCGTATGTGGAGCTTACGCAGGTGCCGTCCCCGTGAAAATCCCATATTTCCGCGCCGCCCCCGGCAATGAGCATCCACTTGCCCGGCAGCAGCTTCGTCATCCAAGACGCCTGCATAGCGGGAGGCAGGAGGCCCGTCAAAAGGGCCAGCGCGGTCAGGAGGACAAGCACTTTCTTCATAGCGGTAATCGTTTCGTCCTTCCAATCAGTTAGGAGTTAGGAGTGAGGAGTTAGGAGTTGAAAATTGTTTATGCGCAAAGCGCAAACTATTAACTCCTCACTTCTAACTCCTCACTCCTAACTGATTTAAAGTGTTCTGTAAATGATGACGCCCTTTCACCGAAGCTCTTTCATCCGGCGCTCCAGCACGTCCGGGGCGGCGATGGAATAGCCGAAAAAGCCCAGGGTCTGGCCCAGCGCATAGTAATTGCCGTGGTTGTAAGCCACCAGCTTGGCCTTGGCGTAATCGATGCGGCCCGCCGCGTCCATCAGCCCGGGCTGCACGCCCAGCTGCTCCACCACGCCCAGGAATAAATCATGGCTGCCCAGCTCCTGCACGGTGGTGACCCGGCAGGCCAGATACAGGGGGCATTCCCCGATGGCGGGGGCGGCAAACCCCGGCACGGAAACGGGGGTCAGGCCGTAGGCGGAAAACTTATCCACGTCCCGGCCGGATTTTACGCCGCAATAGTCCATGGCCTTCAATTGAGCCTGGCCCACCAGGTTGATGACGAATTCTCCGGAATCCCGGATGATGCTGTGGGAGAAGCGCTCCTTGCGCACGGAAATGGAGCACATGGGCGGATCGGAATTCACCGTGCCCGCCCAGGCGATGGTGACGATATTGGGCTTTTCACCGGGCAGGGCGCAGGAAACCATCACGGCGGGCACCGGGGCCAGCAGCGCGCCGGGCTTGACATGGGTGAACGCTTCGGACATAAAGAATTCCTCCTTTGGGGTCAGGTCAGTGGGCCGCCGCATTTTTCCCGGCGATGAGGCCGGAGGCGAAGGCAAACTGCAGGTTGTAGCCGCCGCAGTCGCCGTCCACGTCCAGCAGCTCCCCGGCGGCGAAGAGCCCGGGCACGAGCCGGGATTCCAGGGTATCCCTGTCAAATTCCTGGGTGGAAATGCCTCCCGCGGTGACCTGGGCGGCGTCCATGCCCTTGATTCCGGTCAGGGGCACCGGGAACGCGGCCAGGCTGCGGGCCAGCTGGGAAAGGCTCTGCCCCTGCAGGCGCTCCGCCAGCAGCCGGGGGACCATGCCCCGCAGCAGGGCCTCCTTGGGCATCCTATGCAGGCGCTCTTCCAGGAATGCCTGCACGGCGGAAAGGTTTCTTTCCGGATCCCCCTGCCTGGGGCTCAGCCAGCCAAAGGCCCGGGGCGCCAACCCCAGCATGGGGGAAAAGTCCATGTACAGCATGGGCCATAGTCCGGTTTTCTTTTGTTCTTCCGCCGCATACCGGGCCAGCTCCATGGCGCAAACGCCGCTGACGCCGTAATCGGTAAACAGCGCTTCCCCCTGGCAGGGGACTGCGATGGGGCGATTGTTTTTTCTGCCGCACAGGGTCAGGAGCACCGGGGCCCGCTGGCCGCTCAGGCCCTTTACCGCGCTCTTTTCCGCCGTCAGCGGGGTCAGGGCGGGGAAGGGGGGGATGAGGGTGTGGCCCAAGTCCGTCAGCAGCCGATAGGGGCTGCCGTCATGGCCCAGTTTGCCGCCCGCCATGCCCCCAAAGGCAGCTATTACGGCGGGGGCTTCAAAGCTTCCCTGGGGCGTTGTCAGGCGCAGGCCGCCGGGAATGATTTTGAGGCTTGTGACCGGGGCATCGGCGAGGGTTTCTACTCCCTGCCGCGCCAGCCCGGCGCGCAGCACGTCCAGCACCGCGGCGGCCTGGCCGCAGCCGGGATAGACCCGGCCCCCTTCCTCCTCCACCGTCACCAGGCCCAGGTCATGGAAAAAGGCAAGCACCTGATCCACAGGCACCTGGGCCAGCACGCTTCTGGCGAAATCGTTTCCCCCGGGGTAGGGGGCTCTGCGGGCGTTGGCCAGGTTGCACCGGCCGTTGCCGGAGGCCAGGATCTTCCGGCCCACCCGGGGCGCGCCTTCCAGGATCAGCGTTTTCGCGCCCTGTTTTGATGCGGAAAGCGCGGCGGTCAATCCCGCCGCGCCACCGCCGATGATCATTACATCGTATTGTTTCATTTTGTTACTTCTGGCCGCTGATGGAGTGCTCATAAGCGTACTGAATGGCGCTCTGGGCTCCGAAGTAGTTGTTGTAGCTGGCATCCGGGTCCACGATATTGGTGGTATGGGTCCGGCTGTTGGTAAAGTGGACGCAGAACTGGCCGGTGTAGTTGTTGTTGGGAATCCGGTCGCCGGAGTAGTTATGGGGAATGCCGTACACGGAGGCGCAGAAGGTGCGTCCGCCCACGGTGACCCAGGTGGGACGGCGGCGGTAGGACTGCAGCTCCTGCTCCCGGTCCTCGATTTCCTGGGGCCGGCTTACGCCATAGATGGCGCAGATGGCGGCGGTGTCGGAGGTGTCCACAGGCTCGCAGTCGGCGTGGTTGCCGCCGTAGAGGCGCTGGGCCTTGAAGGAAATGCCGGTGTACACGTCGGTGAGGATGGCCACGGAGCCGTTGGGCCACACGTTCTGGATATCGCCGGTGAACCAATCGCTCTTTTCCACGGGATACAGGGTCACGGTGACGGAGCTGCCGTCGGCATACTGAGGCACGCCGGGGCTGCCGGGGGCGGAGGTGACGGTGGGGTCGGTGGTGCCGAACAGGGCATGCTGGGTCATGGAGCCCGCCACGCCGTCCACAGTCAGGCCGTAGGCTCGCTGGAAGGAGATTACGGCGTTTTCAGTGCTGGTCAGGTAATAGCCGTTCACCTGGTCGGCGGCCAGATAGCCCAATTGAGACAGGCGATACTGGAGGGCGTACACGTCGTCGCCGCTGGAATTCTTATACAGGGTGCGGTAGGTTGCGGTCTGGGAGGGGGAGACGGTAACGGTGGGCTGGTTCTGGGCGGCCTTTTCGGCCACGGTCAGCACCCGTACGCAGTCGCCCCGCATCCAGCCGGACACGTTGCCATAGCGGATATAGAACCAATAGAAATTATTGTCCTTGGTGGGCACGGTGTACTTGCCCAGGTAGGTCAGCTTGGTGCCGGCCCGGTCTACCATGCCGATTTCCTTGCCGTTCATGGCGCCTTTGGCGCGGATGTTCACCTTGTCCAGCAGCGTCACGGCCATGTCGCTCAGGTCCTCCAGAACGGGCGCCGCGGGGGGCACGGTGGTGGAACCGGGCACGGGGGAGGGCGTGGCGTACATATTATCGTATTCAGCGTTGGTCAGCACCCGGGCATAATCTCCGTGCAGCCAGCCCGCCTGATTGTTGTACAGCACCTGATACCAAAGGACCTTGCCCACGGTCTGGGTGCCGGTAAAGCGCAGCACGGAGCCGATGGCCATCTGGCCCAGGGCGGCTGCCTTGGTGCTGGGGGTCTGGCGGATATACACTTTGTCAAAGGTGGTGATGATATAGCTGCTGTTGCCGGGCCGCGGGGTGGCGGGGCCGGGGGTGGGGGTGGCGATCTTGCCGGTCCTCTGGTATTCCTCCAGCTGCCATTCTGCCAGGGAGAACACGCAGTCGCCCCGCAGATAGCCCCGGAGGCCTTCCTTGGTTTCCACGGGATCCCAGTCGTAGCCGTTCTTCACCACCGGGCCGATCTGGGGCAACACGGTGCCCTTGGCCTTCACCTGGCCGATGGTGGCGCTGTCGGCGGAGGGGTTGGAGCGCAGCCACACGGAGGAAATGTTGGTGGCCACGTAGCCGATCACGGTGGCGGGGGAGGCGGTGGGCAGGGCGGGGGTGACAGGGTTGCCCTGAGCGTCGCAGGGCTCCGCCATGGTGCTCAGGATATAGCCGAAGGTGCCCTTCTGGACGGAATAGACTTCATACCAGGTTTCCAGGGTGGCGCTGTTCTGCTTGGCCATGTTGAAGTAAGGCAGGATGGTGCCCTTGGCCAGCTGGGCGATGGTTTCACCGCCGGGGGCCCGGCGCAGGTTCACGCCGCCCTTGAGCAGCTTGATATAGCCCTGGGTGCCGCCGGGCACGAAGGTGGGATTCACCAGGGGCGTGGCGGTGGGGGCCACGATGATGGCGCCCGCTTCATCGCAGAAGGCGTAGCAGTCGGAACGGATATAGCCGGTGAGGCCGTTATAGGAAATCAGCACCCACTCGTAGCCGTCGATCTTCTGGGTGGGGCCGTCCATGTAAGCGATCACGGTGCCCACCTTCAGCTTGGATTTGTCGGTGCCCGTGAGGATGGTGCCCGCGGGAGCCTGACGCACGTTCACTTTGTCCTTGATGAGCTTCACATAGCCCTTGATTCCGGCGGGCAGCGTCGTCACCACGGGGGCGGGGACGGCGGTGGCCGTGCCGGGCGCGGCGGTAACGATCACGGGGGGATAGCCGTTGTCCAGCTCGGAGGTGCTCAGCACCCGCACAGAGGTGGCGGGCAGATAGCCCATAAAGCCGTTGTACTGGATGAAGTACCAGTCGTTGGCGGTAAAGCTGGTGGGCTTGGTGAGCACGGTGACCACGGTATTGGCGGGCAGCACGGACACGGTGGCTCCGCCGGGGGTCTGGCGCATATTCACGCCGTCCACCAGCACCAGGGCGAAATTGGAATCTCCGTTGACGATGGCGGTGGGGGCCACGGTGGGCAGCCCGGTGGGCACGTACCAGGGCGCGGCGGTGGCCGTGGGCTGGATGGCGCCGGTCAGGGCAAAGTAGCCGCCGTGAATGTAGCCGGTATGAACGCCGTTGGGATCGGTGGGAATGCCGCCCTGCACCCGATACCAGGTAATACCGTTGGATTTATGGGAGCTGAGCACCGTCATGGTCCAGCCCGCGGGCAGCTTGGCCAGATAATCGCCGTTGGTGGTCATGGTCTTGCGCAGGAACACATCGTTGGCGGTGACCACGCCCTGGGTGACGCCGGAAATGAAGCCCACGTCGACAGTGGACATGGGGACGGGCATGGAAGTGACCACCGGCGCGGCAGTGGGCGCGGCGGGCTGCTTCACATTGCCGTTCACGTCGCACTCCACAAAGCAGTCGCCCCGGATAAAGCCCGTCATGCCGTTGTACTGCACCAGGGCCCAGGCGTAGGAATCATATTCATCCGGAGAAAAGATCCGGTAGCAGGACAGCACCCGGCCGGACTCGATCAGGCTGGAAGCATTCATGATGGAGCCGTTGGGCGTCTGGCGCAGATTCACGCCGGATTTGGTGGTGAGCACGTAGGTGCTGATCACGCCCGCCAGATCCGGAATGTTGACAGGAGCCACGGTGGAAAGAGAGATGGGCTCATAGGGCGCCTGAGTGGGCGAAAAGTCCGGCCCGGGCAGCTGGCCTTCGGGGAGGAATTCGCCGGTCTGCAAATAGGCGGCCCGTTCCGCGTCGGTCATGATGCGCACGTAGCTGGCCATCACATAGCCTGTTTTGTAATCAGGCGTGTACTTGTCCTCCACGTTCACATTGGCAATGATCTTGTACCATTTCGTGGAGCCGACCTGGACGGATTCCTGAATCTGAACCACCCAGAATTCCGGCAGGCGGGCTATGGGGAAATTGGTATTGTCATTGGTATTGGGCTGCCTGCGGAAATTGACCACCCGATTGACCGTGTTATTGTTGATCACCAGATACCCCAGCTGCGCGTCTTCCGCCAGGGCAGCGGGCACGGCGGAAAGAATCATCGCCAGCAGGAGCAGCACGGAAATCATCCGCTTGATTTTTCCAGTTCGCTTCATTGTAAACCAACACCCCATCTGCATGTGTTTTCTGGCCGGTCAGGCCAGGGTCTTCAGATCGTTCAAATTGAGAAAAATACAATCTTTCTGTTACATTCTATTACATTTTTGTTACAAGGTCAAGTGTTTTTATAAAAAATGTTACAACTTTTATAAGGTATATTTAGATTCATTTGCTTTACGGGGCTATGGATTTATGATATAATATAATAGAAGCAGAATAGGTTTTTCAGTTCCAAGTAAAAAGCTCCGGGTTTCTGGCCTCGTAAAGGCGGCGCGGACCCTTTCGCCAAGGCGTGAAACGCCTGCGCCTGTGGGCTGCGCGAAGGATGGAGCTTGCCGCTGAAGCCTGTGCGCCAAGATTCCCACCCGCAAGGAAGTGACGCTTATGGACATGATTTCCATTATCGAGGACAAAAAGCAGGGCAAGGCCCTGACCCGGGAGCAGATCGGCGCGTTTGTCAAAGGCGCGGCCGACGGCTCCATTCCCGCCTATCAGCTGTCCGCGCTGCTGATGGCCATTCGCCTGAACGGCATGGACGCCCGGGAGACGGCGGACCTGACCATGGCCATGGCTTCCTCCGGGGATATGCTCAGCCCCAAAGTGGACGGCGTGCCCGTGGATAAGCATTCCACCGGCGGGGTGGGAGACACCACCACCCTGGTGCTGGCCCCCCTGGTGGCGGCCTGCGGCGGCAAGGTGCTGAAAATGAGCGGGCGGGGCCTGGGCCACACCGGCGGCACCATCGACAAGCTGGAAAGCATTCCCGGCATGAAGGTGGAACTGCCGGAGGAGGAATTCGTGTCCATCGTGCGCAGGATCGGCTGCGCCGTGGTGGGCCAAAGCGCCCAGCTGGCCCCCGCCGACAAGACCCTGTACGCCCTGCGGGACGTGACCGCCACCGTGGATTCCATCCCCCTGATCGTGAGCAGCATCCTGTCCAAGAAGTTTGCCGCGGGAGCCAAGGCCATCGTGCTGGACGTGAAAACCGGCTCCGGGGCCCTGATGCCCACCCTTGAAAAATCCGTGGAGCTGGCCAGGGCCATGGTGGATATCGGCGCCCACGCGGGCCGCAGCATCGTGGCGGTGGTGTCCGGGATGGAGGAGCCCCTGGGCTCCCACGTGGGCAACGCCCTGGAGGTCAAGGAAGCCATCGACATCCTGTCCGGCCGGACCGGCGGCCCCCTCAAGCGGGTCAGCCTGTTCCTGGGCAGCCAGATGCTGTTGGCCTCCGGCCTGGCGGATACGGAAGAAAAAGCCCGGCAAATGCTGGAGCAGGCCCTGGATTCCGGGGCCGGATTACAAAAGCTGAAAGAAATGATCGCGGCCCAAGGCGGGGACGCCCGGGTGTGCGACGATGTGTCCCTGCTGCCCAAGGCCCCGGTGATTTATTCCCTCAAGGCCCGGCGGGACGGATATTTGAGCGGCGTCAACGGCACGGCCCTGGGCCTGGCCGCCCAGGCCATGGGCGCGGGCCGCAAGAGCAAGGAAGATCAAATCGACCCCGCCGTGGGCTTCGTGATGGAAAAGCGCATAGGGGATTTCGTAAAAGCGGGGGATACCCTGTTCACCCTCCACGCCGCCACCCTGGACAGCGCCCGGGAAACCGAGGAGAGGGTGCTCAGCGCCCTCAGCTTCTCCGATACCCCCGCCCCCAAGGCCCGGCTGCTCTACGCGCTGGTGCGCCCCGAGGGCGTGACGGAGCTTGCGGAGTGAGGAGTCAGGGATTAGGCAATAGGTAATAGGCATTAGGCAATAGGTGATAGGCATTAGGCAATAGGTGATAGGCATTAGGCAATAGGTATTAAGTATGAGGCAATAGGGGAGAGGGGCGATCCATGGAAATCCGGGAAACGCCCTCCAAGAGTTTCCCCCCCGAAACGTTCAAGAAAAAGGAGAACCATGATGAAAAAATTATTTGCTGTTGTTTTGTCCCTGCTGCTGGCAGCGTCCTGGGGGGCGCTGGCGGAGGCGGCTCCCGAAATGGGGGAAGGTACGTATCTGACCGCCCGTGAAATCGAAAGCTATCTTGCCGGATCGGCGGAGGTGCTGCTGGACCAGCCGGGCCAGGCGGATTTCCGCGGTCTGCAGGTGGGCGACAATGTGGCCCAGGTGCTGGCGGCTTATCCCAACGACAACCCCAGCCTGGACGGCACGTATTATGAAGCCACCCTGTACATCGCCGGGGAGCAGCCCGAAGTGTCCCTGGGCATCGTGGTCCGGGACGGCCAGCATATCCTGGGCGTCAGCCACGCGGTGCTTTCCTGGCAGGAGGAAGGGGTTTTGCTCAGCCAGATCGTGTATACCATCGAGGATGATTTCGTCACCGCGATCCTGGCAAACGCTTCCCAGGAGCTTTTGACCGAGGAGGAAGCGGCGTCCTTTGTGGCGGAAAGCGCTCAGATGCAGGAAATCAGCGAATATTTCGCTTATCCCGTCAGCGAGGACGGCACGGCGCTCGCGCCCCTGGAGCGGGAGGATCTTTCCGTCCGGTTCCAGGCCAGCGGCAAAAAGCTGGACGTGATCGACCTGACCTATGAACAGATGGCCGACGCCCTGGGCGATGCGCCGGTGGACGAATGGACGGAGGACTCCAACGGAGAACAACTGCGCACGGTGCAGTGGGACGGCGTTTCCCTGCTGCTGGTGTACGACGCCCAGAAGAACTTCCTGCGGGTGGACAGCCTGACTGTGAACACCGACGTGGCCGAAGGGCCCCGGGGCGTGCGCGTGGGCGATTTCCTGGACAGCGTGATTTTCCGCTTCCAGCATGAGGAAGAATATGTGGACGACAGCCGGGTGCTGCTTTACGGCGACGGTCAGCAGGCCCCCTACGGCGTGCTGGAATATACCCCCGAAAGCGCGGAGGTCACCTACGGCGTGGCCCTGGCGGAGGACGGCGCCGCCCTGTGGCATCTGACCTTTACCGCCGGACGGCTTCAGAGCATGAGCCTGCTGCTGAGATGACGAAAGAGTTCTAAGTTCAAAGTTCCAAGTTCCAAGCTGATAATGTTTAAAAACAAATTTGCGTGCTGATGCATTTGGACAATTATGCTTAGAACTTAGACCTTGGAACTTAGAACTGAATCAACAATTCTTCATCCAGCGATTACGACAGAACAGATTCCAGTGTTCTTTGGAGGCATGACTCCATATGCGAATTGACCTGACCTCACCTGTGGAATTGTGGCATTGCAGGATGCCGTCTCCGGACGATCCCGCCCTGACCATGCAGATATACAACCTGAGCGACAAGGACGTGCGCAGCATCCAGGTATGCGTGCATTGTTTTGATGCCCAGGGGGAGCGCTTTGCCCGCCATGTGGAACGCATCCTGGGGCTGGACGGCCCTGCCCGCCACGTGTTTGAAGCCGGGCTGGAATTGGAAGAAGCCGCCCTGGCCCAGGACATCGAGGTGCTGATCGAGAAGGTGTGGTTTGACGACAACACCGTCTGGCGGCGGGGCCTGGCCGAGCCCATGGAGTTTCGCCCCTCGCCCCTGCTGCAGGGGCCCCAATTGCAGGTGATGCAGGAATTGGCGGGCCGGGACGCGGCCAGCTATCCCAGCGACCAGGGGGCCGTGTGGGTGTGCGTGTGCGGCCGGCCCAATTCCGCCCATGAGGATGTGTGCCGCCGCTGCCGCCGGGATAAGCACGCGATTTTTACCCAGCTCAATGAAGCGGCCATCGAACGGGTCATTTTCCAGCGCCAGTCCGTGATGGAGGAGGAGCAACGCCACCAGCGGGAGGAAGCCCGGCGGCAGAACGCCGTCCGGGAAGCGAGGCAGCGCAGGCTGCGCCGCCGCCGCAGGATCATCCTGACCACCCTGATTACGATCCTGCTTTCTCTAGCCCTGGTGTACGGCATTTTCTTCCACGGCATTCCTTACTATCGCTATTACCAGGCCAACCGTGCCCTGGAAAACAGTCAGTTTGATTCCGCCAAGGAGCAGTTTCTGGCCCTGGGCGATTATCAGGACAGCGCCGATTTGGCCCTGGAATGCGATTACCGCGCCGCCATGAACGCCTTGAACGGCGGCACCTATACCTCCCTCCGGGCGGCCCAGAACGGCTTTGACGCCCTGGGCGGCTATAAGGACAGCGCCATCCGGGCCCAGGAAGCCCGCTATGTGTACGCCGATAAGCTGCTGGCCGCGGGCAACTGGGCCGAGGCCATCGCCCTGTACGAAACGGTGCCCAATTACAGCAACGCCCGCATGAAACGCAGCCAGGCGGAATACGAATGGGCCCTGGAGCTGATGAGCAAAAAGGACTATGAAGGCGCCCGGGCCAAGTTCCTGTCCCTGGGCTCCTTCCAGAATTCCGAAAGCAACGCCAAGGAATGCCTGTATCAGCCCGCCCTGGAGGCTCTGGCCAACGACGGCGACCCGCTGGAAGCCATCGCCGCCTTTACCGAATTGGGCGATTACCGGGATTCCCCGATCCAATTGCAGCGGGCCAATTATGCGGCTGGCGATCAGGCGTTTGCCGATCATGATTATGACGCCGCCGCGGAATATTTTCTGGCCGCGGGCGATTATTCCGACGCTTCCCGCCGGGCGGCGGGGTGCCTGTACGCGCCCGCCGTGGCGGCCATGGACGAGGGCGATTACGCCAAGGCCGCGTCCATGCTGGAAAAGATCACCGGCTTCCAGGATTCCAAGGCCCTGCTCATGCAGTGCTATTACTATCAGGGCGCGGCCCTGATGGCGGAAGGAAAATATGAAGAAGCCGCTTCCTTCTTTGACCTGGCCCCCGACCTGCTGGCCGCCCAGGAAGCCAAGAAGGAATGCGTGTACCGCCCCGCCCTGAGCATGCTGGAAAACGGGGATCAGGAAGGCGCGCTGGCACTGCTGAGCACCATTTCCGATTATGGCAAGGCGGCGGATTACATTAACCAGATCCTGTACACGAAGGCCATGGAGCAAATGGACGCCCAGGATTACGAAAACGCCGTGGGCCTGCTGACCCAGGTGGGCGATTATCGGGACGCCCGGACGCATCTGGCCGTGGCCCTGGCGGGCGTGGCCCAGGGCATGAACGAAATGGGCCAGTACGAGCAGGTGGTTTCCCTGCTCACCGGAAACGCTGAAAACGAGGATACCCGCGCCGCCCTGCGGGAGGCCCAGTATCAATTGGCGCTGCAATGGAAGGAAGCGGGCGAATACGCCCAGGCCCGGGATGCTTTCCTGGCCTTGGGCGATTACAGCGATTCCCCCGTGCAGTATCAGCGGGCCATGTATTCCCTGGCCATGGAGGAATCCGACGCGGGCGACCTGACCGCCGCCGTGGATATTTTGAGCCAGATCGAGTCTCCCGCCGCCGACGTGCGCCTGAAGCTCCAGGAGCTGGCCTATCTGGCGGGCAGCGAAGCCCTGGAGCAAGGGGATGTGGCCTTGGCCGCGTCCATGTTCGTGAAAGCCGGGGCCTATCAGGATGCTCAGGAAAAGGCGAAGCAGTGCGCCGATGAATACTGTGCCGCCGCTTACAGCGCCGCCCAGGCCGCCATGGAGGAAAAGGATTACCTGACTGTGATCGAGGTGCTCTCTCCCCTGCGGGACGAATACCTCACCGACGCTTACGCCCAGATCCCCGCCATGTATCAGAACGCCTGCTACCTGTACGCCAATGCCCTGTACAACAACCGCCAGCCCTTTGAGGCGCTGATCTATTACAGGCAGATCATGAATTACAGGGATGTGGCCAACCGGGTGGACAAGGCGGTGTACCGGATCATGGGCCAGTGGGAAACGGATAAGGGACAGCGCTTTGATTTCAGGGAGGATGGCACCTGCACCCTGGACGGCCAGGAAGCCTACTATTTCGTGCCCAACATGTACGCGGTCAATACCGGCGAGGAGCCCAGCCCCACCGCCGCTACCTATGAAATCGTGTCCCTGAAGCAAAACGCCCTGACCCTGCGCCACATCAAATCCAAAACCACCTATCGCCTCAAGCGGGTGGAGGAATAAAAGCGCGGGGCGGAAGGGATCAGGCAATAGGCATTAGGCAATAGGAAAACGAGTGTTCAGCGTGCAGAGTACAGCGTTCAGATTCGTTTGCTTTCCCCATGATTGCTTGCAATCATGCCAGACAAAGTTTATCTGCACTCTGTACTCTGTACACTGAACTCTTTTTAGCAGGGAGAATGTTATGGAACACGAACCGACCCAGGAAAGCAAGCCCGCTTTCCGGCCCTTTTTGTCCTATCAACAGGGGCCGGACGCGAAACACGTGGACGTGCTGGACGGCATCCGGGTGCTTTGCATTTTTTTGGTGGGCTGGTTTCACATTTGGCAGCAGGGCTGGCTGACGCCCCATTTTGACTTTCACGGGGAAACGGTGAGCCTGGATTTTCTGCTGCGCTCGGGCTATCTATGGGTGGATGGGATGCTGCTGCTCAGCGGCTTTCTGCTGTATCTTCCCTATACCCAGGCGGGGAGCAAGCTGCCCGCCGTAGGCGCCTTTTACAAGCGGCGGCTGATTCGCATTCTGCCCTCCTATCTTTTATGCGTTCTGCCCATGTTCGTGATCTGCTGCTTTCAGGGACGCTACCTGAACACCGGCGACGCCTTGCTGGACATTTTTTCCCATTTGACCTTTACCCACAACCTGTTCTATTTCAGTTATCTCCGCTCGCCCCTGAACGGAGCGCTGTGGACGCTGGCGGTGGAAATGCAGTTTTATCTGTTGTTCCCCTTCCTGGCCCGGGCGTTTAAGAAAAAGCCGGTGATCACCTATGGCCTGATGGCCGGCGCGGCCTTTGCCTTCCGCTGGTACGCCTCCACCAAGCCGGACACCAGCATGTATTTTAACCAGCTGCCCGCGTTCCTGGACGTGTACGCCAATGGCTTTGTGGCGGCCTCTGTGTTTGCCATGCTGCGCAAGCGCCTGGGAAACGAGCCGGACCGGGCCATAAGGCTGCTTTTCACAGCGCTGATGGTGGTGTGCGTCTGCGAGCTGATGCAGATTTGCCGGGGCCAGGCGGCGGAGCCTTCCTATCCCATGATTCATCAGGGACAGATGAACAGGCGCTTTCCCCTTTCCGCCGTGCTGTCCTGCCTGATGGTCAGCGCCGCCTTTTCCCTGCCTGCTATGCGGTTTTTGCTGGGTAACAAGGTGATGCATTTTTTGAGCCTGATTTCCTTCCAATTTTATATTTATCATCAGATGCTGGCGGTGAAGCTGAAGGAATGGCATTTCCCGCCCTCTGAATCCGCCCAGCCCTGGATGGAAGATCCCCGCTGGCAATTGACCTATACCCTGTGCTGCTTCGCCCTGGCCCTGATCCTGGCTATCCTCATCACCTTCCTCTTTGAACGCCCCATCGCCCGGGCCCTGCGAAAAAAAACGAGGGCGGAAAAGTAAATTGGAAATTGATTCTCTGGGGGAAACCGCTCTTTGGAGCCCAAAGAGCGGTTTCCCCCAGACCCCCATCCGAGAAAAGCTATTCGGTAAAAACTTGGAAGGAAAATATTATGTTGGTTCCCGCTGTTACGGATAATAATCAAATACAAAGCTTTAGGTGGCTGTGCTTCTGGCCCGGCGGCTGAAAGCCGCCAACCCGGATGCATAGCATCCGGGAAAAGCCAGGGAATAATCCGAAGGGGAAAGTTTACTTTCTCTTCGGATTTTCCCGAGCTTTCTTAGGCCAGAAGCCCTCATACTTTTCGTAGCCCCAACGTATCTGGCGGAGATTGTTTGTTAAACGCAACATCGTTATTTCGCCAATTGTGGGTCCAGGGGGTTCAACCCCCTGGTTCGGGTCTGGGGCGAACAGCCCCAGCGTTCCCTTCACTGCGCTATAAACTTCACCTTTGAGAACAAGTCTGTTATGAAAGAAAAGAACCATAAAAAGCCGCTCCGGCGTTGTGCCGGAGCGGTGTGTTTTTCATTGGAGGGTTTTAAGGATTGGCGGCGGGAACGGTGGGGAGAGGCTGGGTGGTATCGTCCGGGTTCTCAGCGTCCATCGCCGGTTCGCCGATAAAGCCCACGTCGTCCTCCTCGCTGTAGAGCCCATAGAAGGGCAGGGCTTCCAGGTTTTCGTCAAAGGCGCCAATGTGCGCCCAGAAGCGGAAGCCTTCCGGCAGCTGTTCCACCGGCGTGCCGGGGGCGTACAGGATCATCTGCTGGCCCAGGGTCAGGCCGTAAGGATCAGCGGTGACGAACCGGATGCCGTCCTCCAGCGCTTCCGGCACCTGGCCTTCGTCCAGCTCCAGGCTTTCCACGGTCATGGTCCAGGGGCCGTTTTCCCCGGCCTGCTCCAGGCGCATCTGCCCGTGGAACAGGCAGCCGTACACCGTGCCGTTGGGATACGCTTCTTCCGATTCGCCCATGTTGCTGTCGTGGAAGTCCCCGGTAAAGGTGCCGTCGGCCTGGATGCGCATGGTGGTGTACCACGCGCCCACGCCGCTGCTGAACGTCCATTCCAGATGCTGGAGATCAGCGAAGGTCACCTGGGGCCGCGCTTCCTCCGCCAGAGCGGCGGGCACCAGCAGCGCAAGCATCAGCAATACGCAAAGAAATTTTTTCATGATTTCCTCCTTTTTCCGGCGGGTTTTTCCCCGCTCCTTGATGAAACGAAACAGCCTTGCGTTTTCTTCCGCGGAAACTGTTTCCAATTGTTTATACGAGTTACAAAACAATCTGTAAGCCGCAGGCTTAAAAGTTTGTGGGGGGAACCGCTCTTTGGATGCCAAAGAGCGGGTCCCCCCACACCTCCCTCCGAGAAAGCAATCATGGACTGACAACCGTACAATCTTCCTTTTTTCATGCTTTACAAAGGAAAGAGCCAAGGATGGATTGATGTCCCGACAAGATTTTTTATTGAACCAAAAGTTTTATGGAAAATTCCAATTTATTCCTGATGCTTTGCTCCGACAAGAAGCAAGAAGAAAGAACGTATTTACTGAATCCTTTACTGCTTTCTCGGAACAGGGGTGTGGGGAAACTGCTTTTATAGCCAGACGGCCCGAAGGGACGGCTGGCACGGCTTCACCCAAATAACTTGTTGAAAAAGAGCGTGGGTAAGCGAAGCGCAGGCCATGCGAACTAACTCCAAAGAGCGGTTTCCCCCACAAATTTCTTATATTGAGCTTTTTTACTCGTCGGTTTCCAGGGCCACGATCCGCGCGTCTTCCGGCAGCAGCCGCTTCACGCGTCCTGCCGTGCCGCTGCGGTCCGGGCCCAGTACCAAGACCGCCGCGTCGCTTTCCCGGGCAAACCTTGCGATGGCGGCGGCCACGTTGGCTTCGGCCAGCACGGTCATTTCCGCGCTGCATTCATGGGCCAGGGAAAACAATTCGTTTAAAATGGACGCTGAATCCGCTGAACCCAGGGGCGCGCCGCTTTGGCTCACGTGCAGCACCCGCAGGGGCATATCCGCTTCCTTGGCCAGGGCCTGGGCCTGCCGGATCAGCCGGGCGCAGTTTTTCTGCGCGGTGACGCAGGCCAGCACGCATTGCGTTTGATTCATTTTTATTTCCTCTTTTATGCTTTCACCCAGGCGCCCAGCGCCTTATCATGAGCGGTCACGGTGAGCATATCGCCGATTTGCCAATCAGGCCGGGGCAGGTTGGCGTCGTAGTAAAACAAACGGTCGTCTTCGGGATTATCCATGTCGCCCACGCTGAGCATCATGGGATAGTATTTCACGCCCTCCCGCATGACCGCTGTTTCTTCCATTTCCTTGAACGCGCCGGTGGTGGTGCGCACCCGGCCGTGGAGCACCTCGTCCAGGTGCCGCCGGTACGCCAGCACAGGGGCCAGCAGCAGCCCATAGCAGAAAATGAAGCCGGCGCCCAGCACCAGGCTCAGGCCCGTGGTGAGCCACCGAATCCGAAGAATGAAGGAAACAATGATCCCCGCCAGCAGCAGCGCCGCCGGAATGGCGATGAGCAGCGTCCGCCGCTTCACCTGCGCGCCAATATCCTGAAAATCCTGTTCTGTATACAAAATGGATTCCTCGCTTTGATGTGTTCTGGGAACGAATTCCCTATGCTTATCATACCGCAATACCGACCAAAAGTACAGCCCTGAACGGTGACGATATTGTGACAATTGAATGGAGATCGCTATTTTGTAATAGGTTAACGAACACTTTATATCAGTTAGGAGTGAGGAGTTAGGAGTGAGGAGTTGAAAATTGTTCAAAGCGAAGCGCAATCTATTAACTCCTCACTCCTCACTCCTCACTCCTAACTTGGTAACTTAAAGTGTTTCTTTAAGCGTCTGAACAAATCCGTTATTTCAAATTTTCCCCAGTTTCGTTTTCCGGTCTTTCGCATATGATAAAACGGATGAGCTGCATCATCAAATCAAATCGTGTAAGGAGGGATTGAACATGAGCATTTTGCTGTGGCTGGTGCTGGGCGCGCTGGCGGGCTGGCTGGCCGGGCTGATCATGGGTGAGCGCCAGGGCTGGGCCGGAAATATCCTGGTGGGCATTCTGGGTTCCGCCGTGGGCGGCTTTGCCGCTTCGCTGCTGGGCTGGGGCGGCGTGGACGGGTTCAACCTGTACAGCCTGCTGGTGGCTGTGGGCGGGGCCTGCATCCTGCTGTGGATTTATAACATGATTCGCCGCAGGGCCGTTCAATAAACAAAGGCAGCGCCGCCGTTTTCCGGAATAGGGAAACGGCGGCTTTTGGCATACGTCGGTTTGGGTGCGCATAGGATATCCCGAAAGGGGGGAGAGCCATGGAAAAGGAGAATGCCCAGCGGGTGTCCGCCGTGGTGAAGAATCATATGCTCACCCTGGACAACCGGCGCCGGGCGGCGCTGACGGGGGTCAGCGAGGTGATGGGCTTTGATGAAAACCAGGTCACGCTGCTGACTGAAAGCGGGGAAGTGACCATCACCGGGGAAGGGCTCCATGTGACCAAGCTGATGGTGGAGGATGGACAATTGGCGGTGGAAGGGAAAATTGACGGCATCCTGTATGCCCAGCGGCCCCGGCGGCGGAGCCTGTTTCGCCGGGCTGACAGTTGATTTTCTTTGAAACCGCGCTCCAGGCCCGGGCTTTTTTGCTGCTGCTGTATACCGGATTTGGGGCGGGACTGCTGTATGATCTGCTTTCCCTGCCCCGGCGGCGCTGGCCCGTCCTGACGCCCTTCCTGGACGTCCTGTGGTGCTTAACGGTGACGGCGGCCTGCGCCCTGGCCCTGGCCGTGAGCGGAGAAAAACAGGCCAGGGTGTATGCGCTGCTGGGCCTTGTCTGCGGCGGGGCCATTTACAGCCTGGGCCTGCGGGCGCTTGTGCTTGGAGTTTTCCGCTGGCTTCGGAAAAAATGGTCGGGGGAGAATGCAGGAAATCAAAGCGCCGCGCAGTAATAATATATAGAAGATAAATCATCATGCTGGCGCGGGAAAGAGGGATACAAATGCCGGTACAGATCATTCGACAGGATATTACCAAAATGCACGTGGACGCCATCGTGAACGCCGCTAATGAATCTCTGCTGGGGGGCGGCGGGGTGGACGGAGCCATTCATCGGGCCGCCGGGCCCCAATTGCTGGAGGAATGCATCACCCTGGGCGGCTGCGCCACCGGCGAAGCCAAGGCCACGAAAGGCTACCGGCTGCCCGCCAAATATGTGATCCATACAGTGGGGCCCATTTGGCAGGGAGGCCTGGAAGGGGAAAAGGAGCTGCTGGCCGCCTGCTACCGCAATTCGCTTCGGCTTGCCAAGGAGCTGGGCTGCGAAAGCGTCGCCATGCCTATGATCTCCACCGGGGCATACGGCTTTCCCAAGGAGCTGGCTTTTCCTATCGCCATGGACACAGTCAGGCAATTCCTGGAAAATGAAGACGATGACGATATGATCGTGTATCTGGTGGTGTTCGGCCCCAGCGCGTTCCGGGTCAGCCTGGAATTGTTCCGGGACGTGCACTCCTTTATTGACGAAAATTACGTTGATGAAAATTCCAACCGCCGCCTGGAGAATACGCGGAGGGGGCTGTGGCATACCGCCCCGAAGGAAGCGGCGTACTATGACGCCTCCATCATGGACGAGGAGGAAATAGAATTTGCTCCGAAGCCGCCGGCTGCCCCGCTTATGTCCGCCAAGCCGGATTGGGAAGAACTGCTTCGCCAGACCGACGAAGGCTTTTCCGGCATGTTGCTGCGCAAGATCGACGAAAAGGGCATCACCGACGCGGACTGCTATAAGCGGGCCAACGTGGACAGGAAGCTGTTTCACAAAATCAAAACCCAGCCCGGCTACAAGCCCAGCAAAACCACCGTGTTCGCCTTCATCGTGGCCCTGGAGCTGCCCATCCGCGAGGCAAAAGAAATGCTGGAAAAGGCGGGCTTTTCCATGACCCATTCCAGCAAATTGGATATCGTGGTTGAATATTTTATTCTCCATGGCCGCTTCGACATCATGGAAATCAACGAGGTGCTCTTCACCTTCGATTTGCCGCTGCTGGGCTCGGTGGCGGCGTAAGCATCGTAAACAATCATTTGCAGAGCGTTTTCAGTCACCAGGCAATAGGCAGAAGGCAAAAGGCAATAGGCAATTGGAGAGATAGAGAGTTCAGAGGGAAGAGTACAGAGTTCAGATTTTTTTGTTATTCTGAGTCTGGCTGCTTTCCTTGTGTGTGCTCTGTTCTCTGCACGCTGTACGCTTTCGTCTATTGCCTTTTATCTATTCGCTTCAAGCCTTCTTGATCATGGGAATAGTTTCAATTAAACTACAAGTTTAATGAAAAACCGGTTGAAAGATATTGACAATTTGTTCAGCGCTGGTTATAATAAATCTCGTTTCACCGCGTTTCATCCGTTTTTACCATACAGAACCGACTGTACCCTTGCTTTTCTGTTCGCTTTTTGTTTTGAACGTCAGGAAAGGAGAAGGAAGGATGTTTACGCAAACCGCTTTTCCGGTCATCGACCTGGCGAAAACGGGCCGCAGCATTGAGCTGCACCGCCGCCAGGCGGGCCTGACCGTGCGGGATCTGCAAGCCTATTTCGGGTTTGAGTACCCGCAGGCCATTTACAAGTGGCAGCACGGGGAGTGCCTGCCCACGGTGGACAACCTCCTGGCCCTGGCCCGGCTCCTGGGGGTGTCCATGGAAGACCTCCTGGTCTATGAGGACCAGGGGGTCTCTCATTTTTTGGGGCTTTTCAGGATGCAGCTGCGTTTATTTGAAGAGCACTTTAAGTAACTATTTCTGGGGGGGAGCAGTAGTTGCTGTTAATAGACATAGTACTCCTAGCCGTCGCCCCAGCAAAAACAAAAACTACGATGAAAAAAAAAAAAAAAAAATACAAGT